>JBBSTP010000035.1:0-14407 GCA_038235795.1 Lysobacterales bacterium
GATCGAGCAGAAATCCACCAGCCACAATCCGCGCTCGACCGTTGGCACCATCACCGAGATCTACGACTACTTGCGCCTGCTGTATGCGCGCGTCGGCACCCCGCGCTGCCCGGACCATCATTTCCCGCTGGAAGCGCAGATCGTCAGCCAGATGGTGGATCAGGTGCTGGCCATGGAAACCGACCCGGCGCTGGCCGAACAGCGCTGGATGCTGCTTGCGCCCGTCGTGCGCGAGCGCAAGGGCGAGCATGTGCAGGTGTTCGACCAATTGCGTGCGCAAGGTTATGTGCGCGTACGGGTCAACGGCGTGCTGCACGAGATCGACGCGGTGCCAACCCTTGCGCTGCGCCAGAAGCACACCATCGAAGCGGTGATCGACCGCTTCAAGCCGCGTGACGAGATCAAGCAGCGGTTGGCCGAATCGTTGGAGACCGCGCTCAAGCTCGGCGACGGCATGGCAATCGTGCAGTCGATGGATCAACCGGAACGCGCGCCCTTGCTGTTCTCGTCGAAGTACTCCTGCCCGGTGTGCGACTACTCGCTGCCGGAGCTCGAGCCGCGTCTGTTCTCGTTCAACTCGCCAGTGGGCGCCTGCCCCGAATGTGATGGCCTGGGCATGTCGCAATTCTTCGACCCATCGCGTGTGGTCGTGCATCCCGAACTGTCGTTGGCCGCTGGCGCGGTACGCGGCTGGGACCGCCGCAACATCTATTATTTCCAGCTGATCCAGTCGCTGGCCAAACACTACGGCTTCAGCCTGGACACGCCGTGGCAGGACATGAAAGAGCCTGATCGCCAGCATGTGCTGTACGGAAGTTGTGGCGAGCTGATCACCTTCAACTACGTCACCGAATCCGGCGGTCGCAGCCAGCGCAAGCACAAGTTCGAAGGCATCCTGCCGAATCTCGAACGTCGCTATCGGGAAACCGAATCCTCGGCCGTGCGCGAGGAGCTGGCGAAGTACGTCAGCGAACGTGCGTGCGTGGAATGCGGCGGCGCGCGCCTGAACCGGTCCTCGCGCAATGTGTTCGTGGCCGACAAGCCGCTGCCCGAGATCTCCACCATGCCGATCGATGCCGCGCTGTCATTCTTCGGCTCGATGTCGCTACCCGGCTGGCGCGGTGAGATCGCCGCCAAGATCGTCAAGGAAATCCGCGAACGGCTGAGCTTCCTGGTCGATGTTGGCCTGGATTACCTGACTCTGGAGCGCAAGGCGGACAGCCTGTCTGGCGGCGAGGCGCAACGCATCCGGTTGGCTTCGCAGATCGGCGCCGGGCTGGTCGGCGTGATGTACGTGCTCGACGAACCTTCCATCGGCCTGCACCAGCGCGACAACGAACGCCTGTTGGGCACCCTGACCCGCCTGCGCGACCTCGGCAATACGGTCATCGTGGTCGAGCACGACGAAGAAGCGATCCGGCTGGCCGACCATATCGTCGACATCGGCCCGGGCGCCGGCGTGCACGGCGGCGAAGTGGTCGCGCAGGGACAGTTCGAAGACCTGCTGAAGGCGCCGCGCTCGCTGACCGGCGACTACCTGTCCGGCCGCAAGCAGATCGAGATTCCGGCGCGCAGGAATCCGCCGAACCGGACGATGCTGCTCACGCTCACGGGCGCGCATGGCAACAACCTCAAGGACGTCGACCTCGAAATTCCGTCCGGCCTGTTCACCGCGATCACAGGTGTGTCCGGATCGGGCAAGTCGACCCTGATCAACGACACCCTGTATGCACTGGCCGCCAACGAGATCAATGGCGCCTCGCATACACCGGCGCCATACCGGGAAGTGCACGGGCTGGATCTGTTCGACAAGGTGGTCGACATCAACCAGTCGCCGATTGGGCGCACTCCGCGATCCAATCCCGCAACGTACACGGGACTTTTCACGCCGTTGCGCGAGCTGTTCGCGCAGGTGCCCGAATCGCGCGCACGCGGTTACGCGCCAGGACGCTTCAGTTTCAACGTGCGTGGCGGCCGCTGCGAGGCCTGCCAGGGCGACGGCATGATCAAGGTCGAGATGCACTTCCTGCCTGATATGTATGTGCCGTGCGACGTATGCGGCGGCAAGCGCTACAACCGCGAAACGCTGGAGATCCTGTACAAGGGCCACAACATCCACAACGTGCTGGACATGACGGTCGAAGACGCGCTGGACCTTTTCCAGCCGGTGCCCAGCATCGCCCGCAAGCTTGAAACGCTGATCGACGTGGGCCTGAGCTACATCAAGCTGGGCCAGAGCGCGACCACCCTCTCCGGCGGCGAAGCGCAACGCGTGAAGCTGTCCAAGGAATTGAGCCGGCGCGATACCGGACGCACGCTGTACATCCTCGATGAACCCACCACCGGCCTGCATTTCCACGACATCGAGCACCTGCTGGCCGTGCTGCACCGACTGCGCGACGACGGCAATACCGTGGTCGTGATCGAACACAACCTGGACGTGATCAAGACCGCGGACTGGGTGATCGACCTCGGCCCGGAAGGCGGCTATCGCGGCGGCGAGATCATCGCCCAAGGCACGCCGGAAGACCTGGCGAAGGAGCCGCGCTCGCACACCGGACAGTTCCTGGCACGCATGCTCGACATCACCAGGCCCGCCTCGATCGAGTCCTCCAGTAAGCCAAGCAAACCAGCCAAGCCCGCTAAGCCAGGCCAAACCAAAAAGCCAGCCAACCCTGCGAAACCAGGCAAAACCAAAAAGCCGTCCAAGCCTGCCAGATTACCCCGCCTGAAGGTCGAGTTATGAGCGATGCAGGCAAGGATCCAGCCGTCCTGTTCCAGCACGCGATCGAGCCGCGCTGGCGCGACCTTGACGCGTTCGGCCACGTCAACAATTCCAACTTCCTGACCTATCTGGAGGAAGCCCGGATCCGCTGGTTCGAGACGTTCGAGGGGCAATGGGTCAACGATGCCATCGCGCCGCTGCTGGCGGCGGTGCAGCTCAACTACCGTGCGCCGATCGACTATCCGTCATCGATCATCGTCGAGTTGTTTGCCGAGCGCATCGGCAACACCAGTTTGACCGTCGGCCATCGCATCGCCTCGGCGGACGGCGCGGTGCTGCATGCCGACGGGCACGTGGTGATGGTGTGGATCGATCGCGCCAGCGGCCGGCCGATTGCATTGCCGGAGTTGGTGTTGAAGGCGCTGAGCTGACACCCGTAAAGGGGACGGAGGTAGTTAAGGTGCGCCTTAACTACCTCCGTCCCCTTTACGTTCTCTGCGTTACGGCTTTACGGCGCGGGCTTGCGCACCTCGAACTCGCCAAGCAATGTGCGGCCGTCCTTGAGCCTGAACTCGATCGCCACCCGGCTGCCTTCCTTCAAGGTGGCGTTCGGCTTCATCAGCATCAGGTGCAGGCCCCCTGGCTTGAGCATGGCCGCTCCCTCCGGGTTGATGCGCAGTTCCGGCACCGGACGCATGCGGTTCATTCCACCGATCATTTTCGATTCGTGCACTTCCACGCTGCCGTAGGCCGGACTGCTCGCACCAACAATGGTGGCCGGCATCGAACAAGGGTTGTCGATGCGACCGAACCCTGCCTGCATGGCCATGGCGCCAGGCATCAACCGGATCCAGCCATCCTTGACCTGCGGGGCGCAGTCGCGCGTGCAGGCGGCCATGGGCAGGCAGAGCGCCAACAGTGCAATTCGGAGGCGAATGTCCATGCGCCTATGATACCGGCTGCCCCAGCATCGGAATGCATCCATGCCACTCGTCGAAACCGTCATCCATGGCGATATCCACCAATTGCGCCTGGCGCGCGCGCCGGTCAATGCGCTGGATCCGGCGCTGTGCCAAGCACTAACCGCCGCGATCGCACATGCAATCGCCAGCGGTGCACACGGCATCGTGCTCGCCGGCGGACCCAAGGTGTTCTCGGCCGGACTCGACGTGCCCTTCCTGCTGTCGCTGGGCGATGACCGGGACGCCTTGCTGTCGGCGTGGAATGCATTCTTCGACGCCGCGCGCGCACTTGCCGATTGCCCGGTCCCGGTCGCCGCGGCGATTGCCGGCCACGCCCCCGCGGGCGGTTGCGTATTGGCGCTGTGCTGCGACTACCGGGTGATGGCCGATGGCCTGTACCGGATCGGCCTCAACGAAACCCAGGTTGGGCTGGTTGCGCCAGAAGGCATCCAGGCGTTGATGGCGCGCGTGGTTGGCCCGCATCGCAGCGAACGCCTGCTGGTCGGCGGCATGCTGGTCGAGGCGACCGAAGCACGCGCGATTGGCCTGGTAGACGAACTGACCGGGATTGACGATGTCGCCACCCGGGCGCGGGTGTGGCTGGAAGGCCTGCTGGAAATGCCGCGAGGGCCGGTGCTGGAAACCCGGCGTATCGCCCGTCGCGACGTGATCGCCGCACTGCAGCCGGAGCGCATCGACCTGCCCCGCTTCGTGGCCGCGTGGACGCATCCGGACACCCAGGCCGGATTGCGCGCGATGTTGGCGCGGATTGGCAAATAAAACGTGGGAAAGTAGTTTTCAGGTATTTCACCGCCGCCATCCTTGGCGATACATCTACGGTTCTGCAACCTCAGGCCCGGCCCTCCATGGCCGGGCGTTCGGAGCCTCAGCCGAGGCCGATAGGGCATCGGCTCAGCGCGACTCCTCACCCTTGGTGAATGGGCGATCGCATGGAGGCAGGATGTCCAGCACCAGTTCCGATGGCCGGCACATGCGCGTGCCCAGCGGCGTGGACACCAGCGGGCGATTGATCAGGACGCGGTTGGCGAGCATGGCGTCAAGCAGCGCCTCGTCATCCAACGAGGCGTCGTCCAGACCCAGGGCGAGGAATTCCGGCTGTTTGCTGCGCAGGGCGTCGCGTACGGACAGGCCAGCGGCCGAGATCATGCGCTTGAGCTGCGGCTTGTCCAGCGGCGCCTGCAGGTAGTCGAAGACGACTGGCTCCACGCCGGCATGGCGGATCAATGCGAGCGTATCGCGCGAGGTGCCGCAGGCGGGGTTGTGCCAGATCTCTGCACGCATTTCTTCTCCCATCGATGGATCCTCAGTCTCCGGTTGCGATCGGCCGCGACGGGTCGCTGGTCCAGCCACTCCATGAGCCGGTGAACAGGCCTGCGCCCTTCAGCCCGGCACGCTCCATCGCCAGCAGGTTGTGGCAGGCGGTCACGCCCGAGCCGCACATCACCACGGCGTCGGAGGGTGGACGCCCGCCGAGCAGTGCGCGGTACTCGTCAGCCAATTGCGAAGGCGGCTTGAAGCAGCCATCGACCAGGTTCTGCGAATACGGACGGTTGACCGCGCCAGGCACATGCCCGGCGACGCGGTCCAGCGGCTCCTCATCGCCTCGAAAGCGCGCGACCGCGCGCGCATCGATGAGCATGCCGCCCTGCTTCAGGTGTGCCTTGACTTTCTCGGCATCGAACAACCGCGACAGGTCGTATTCCGACGAATAGTGGGCGGTCTCCGGTGCGCGCGGCGCAGAGGATACGGGCAGGCCAAGTGCGGTCCATCGAGCCCATCCGCCATCGAGCACGGCGACTTTTTCATGGCCCAGCATGCGCAACAGGAACCACAGGCGCGCGGCAATCGCGCCGTCACCATCGTCGTAGGCCACGACCTGATGGCGTGGCTCGATCCCCCAGCGCGACAGCTTTTGCGTGAACGCATCCGCGGATGGCCAGGGATGCCGGCCGCCACCGGTGTGGGGCGCCATGTCCGACAGGTCGCGCTCAAGGTGGGCATAGGCCGCGCCCGGCAGGTGCGTGGTCAGGAAGGCGTGCTCGCCGGCATTCGGGTTCAGCAGCGAATAACGGCAATCGATGATCACCAGGTCTTGGCGGCTCAGGGCCATCGCCAGCGTTTCAGCTTGCACCAGGGTTGTCCATCCAGCCATCGCCGACTCCTTCAGATCACCTTCGCGAGGCGTTCGCGAAGGTTGAACAGGATCGAGGCGGTCACGCCCCATATCCTTTGCTGGTCATAACGGTATTGGAGCACGTGACGCGGCCGTCCACCGAACTGCAGCTCGATCCGCTCAAGCCGTTGCGGGTCGAGCAGCATGTCCAGCGGCACTTCGAAGGCTTCCGCCACCTCGACAGGGTCCGGCACCGGCGCGAACCCAGGCGTGACAAGGGCCAGCAAGGGGATCACCCGGAAACCGGTAATGGTCAGCAGCGGATCCAGGTAGCCCAATGGCGTGACCTGCGATGGCAACAGGCCCACCTCCTCCCGGGCTTCGCGCAGGGCGGCAGCGGCGGGACTGGCGTCGCCCACGTCAATGCGGCCACCCGGAAAACTGACCTGCCCGGGATGCTCGCGCAAACCCTCATGGCGGCGGGTCAGCAATACACTTGGCGATCCGGCATGCGGGACGATCCCGACCAGCACCGCGGCCTGGCGCGGCTCGCCAGTGGGCAACAGGTCAACGAGTTCCTGCAGGTTCCACGCAACGTCTTCCGGCGGCAGATCGAGCGGATGCGTGGCGCGCCGCAGGCGTTCAGCCAGCGTGGATCCCGGCATCAGTCGCCACCGCGTTGGTCCGCACGCTGCGGCAGTACCTCGTCCATCATGCGCAGGCGGGCGGCGTCGTCCATCAGCGGCCAGTGCGCGATTTCGGCACCCGTGCGGTGGCAGCCCGCGCACAGACCGTCGTCATCGATGTTGCAGATGCCGATGCACGGACTGAGAACGGCGCGATACGGGACACTCATGACAGGCATATGGTCATTGACATCGACGGCAGCAAGACAAACGCACTGCCGCCGCAAACACGATGCGCCGGCAGGGCCGGCGCATCGGGATGACACTGACAGCTTGGGCCAGCTTACTTGACGCCGCCCAATTCAATCTGCATCGCGATCGCCTGCTGAGCAAGCTGGGGGTTCTGCTGGCCCACGCCCTTGCCCGGCGGGACGACCACTTCCCACACCGCACCCTGCTGCATCAACGTCAGGGTTTCCTTCAACGCCGGGATTGGAGCATCTGAGACCTTGAATGCAGGTGGGGTGTCGACGCCGCTGAGCGGCACGCCGACCGCGGCCAGGAAGCTGCGCAACGCAATCTGCACTTGGCTGTTGGCAGTGACCTTGGCGCCGGTGCCGGGCTTGGCCACGCGGTACATGATGCCGCTGGGCAGGGTGATCACACCCTCCTGGGTCTTGTACTTGGTGACGAAGGCGGCCGACTGCGCCTGGTTGTCGGCCAGCGCCTTGCGGAACGCCTCTTCGCGCTTCTTCTGCACGCGCGCCTGGAAGCCGCTGTAGGCATTGCTCAGCTGCTCCTCGGTATAGGCGGGCGTCTTCTTGGCGTAAGCATCCTGCAGGCCGCGGACTACGGAACTGATATCAACCGGCTCGCCGGAGGCGTTGAGTTCAGCACCCAGCGACCAACCGAATGCGTAACTTGCATGGGTCTTGTCCACTGCCGGCAGCGCCGTCGAGGAGGAGGTTGCCGCAGGCCTCGCGGCCGGCTTGGTCTGCGCCGAAGCGATACCGGCGGTCAGGGTCAGGGCCATCAGGGTGGCGGAGAGCACGCGCAACTTCATGTACGACCTCGCATCTGGATCAAAATTAGGGGCGGCAACGCCGCCCTTGGTGCCACAACGGCTGGGCCGTCACGGTGCTTCATGCCACCAGCCCGAATCGGGCCTTGGCGACACGTTAGGATAACGGCCACGGGGCTTAACCGCCACTGAGGCAGTCTTCGGACAGCTCATGGGCAGGGAAGTTCCAACCGACCCATTTCCCCCAAACGCCAGCCATAGCGAGGCCTCATGACCGATCCACTGCTGCTGATCAAGGACGCCGACGGCATCCGCACGATCCTCGTCAACCGCCCCGACAAGCTGAATGCGCTGAATGCAGCGACCATCGACGCGCTGGATGCCGCCTTCAACGATGCCGCCAACGAGGCCGGCGTGCGCGTGGTGGTGCTGACCGGCAGCGGCGCCAAGGCGTTCGTGGCCGGCGCCGACATCTCCGAAATGAACACGCTGACCCCGGCCCAGGGTCGGGATTTCTCGCTGCGCGGCACGCGGATGATGCGGCGAGTTGAAAAAATGCCAAAACCCGTCATCGCGATGGTCAACGGGTACGCCTTCGGCGGCGGGCTGGAGCTGGCGATGTGCTGCCACCTGCGGATCGCCGCAGACACCGCCAAGGTCGGCCAGCCCGAGATCAACCTCGGCCTGATCCCGGGTTTCGGCGGTACCCAGCGCCTGCTGCGCCTGGCCGGGCGCGCCGCCACACTGGAGCTGTGCCTGACTGGCGCGCCGATCGGCGCCGAGCGCGCCTTGCAACTGGGCATCGTCAACCGGGTCGTAGTCGCGACCGAGCTGGAAGAAGAGACCATGGTGCTGGCCCGGCAACTGGCCAGGTCCGCGCCACTGGCCCTGCGCGGCATGCTCGATTGCGTGAACACAGGCGGCGAGTGCGGGATCGAGGAAGGCCTGGAGTACGAGTCCGCGCAGTTCGGCCTGGTGTTCTCCACCGACGATATGCGCGAAGGCACGTCCGCCTTCCTCGAGAAGCGCAAGCCGGCGTTCACTGGCCAATAGCCCGTCGTTCCCGCGAAAGCGGGAACCCGTGGACGTTGCCGTTCGGTGGCTTAATGTCCATGGATCCCCGCCTCCGCGGGGATGACGATGACGATTGCGAAACATGCACGAATTCATTGCTTGCTCTATATGCCGGTGCGCCGAATCCCATCCTGCGCACGAAGTCCTTGCGCTGCTGACGGCCGACGACCTGGACGCGGCGCTGGCGCACGGCTTGCTTGATGCCTTGCCCTGTCCTGGATGCAGTGCGCCGTGCAACACGATGTTGTGTGTAGCGCAGGCAACCCACATCAGCGCGTTAGCAGCACGCGAACGCCATCGTGCGCGCGACTTGCGCCTGCGTCGGCGCAAGGCCGAACGCGATGCGGCCCGCGTGCCCAAGGCACCGGCGGCAGCGGCGTCACCCGCCCTGCCCGCCGCGGCCGCCGCCGTATTGGCTCGAGCCCTCGCGAAGGCGCGCGGCCTGCAATGAGTGCGCATCGATGAGTGCGCCGTTGAAGAGCGCGAGACGCCATCCGCTGCGCGGCAGCAAGCTCACCCGCGAGGAAATCGCCGAATTGTTCTCGCGATTGCGCGAACTGAATCCAAAACCGGTCACCGAACTGCTGTACGACTCGCCGTTCCAATTGCTGGTGGCGGTGATCCTGTCGGCGCAAGCCACCGACGTCGGCGTCAACAAGGCTACCCGTCGCCTTTATCCGATCGCCAGGACGCCACAGGAAATCCTGGCACTCGGCGAAGACGGCCTGAAGCACTACATCAGCAGTATTGGTTTGTACAACGCGAAAGCCGCGAATGTCATCGCGATGTGCCGGCTGCTGCTGGAACACCACGACGGTGAAGTACCGCATACGCGCGAAGCACTGGAAGCGCTTCCCGGCGTGGGCCGCAAGACCGCGAATGTCGTGCTCAACACCGCGTTCGGCGAACCGACGATGGCCGTCGACACGCATATCTTCCGCGTCGCCAATCGCACCGGACTGGCTCCCGGAAAGACCGTGCGCGCAGTCGAAGACAAGCTGGTCAAATTCGTGCCGGACGAATTCCTGCGGGATGCCCACCACTGGTTGATCCTGCACGGGCGCTACACCTGCAAGGCGCGCTCACCGCTGTGCGGCCCCTGCCCGATTCGCGACCTGTGTCGTTGGCCAGACAAACCATTGAGGGCAGCGCTCCCATGAATCTCTCACGTCGGACCCTTGCCGTGGCCCTACTGGCCGCAACCACGGCCAACGCTGAAGTGCCGATCGACGTGGTTGCGGGGTCGAAAAACGGCGTGCCCCGGGCCGTCATCGCGGGTGACCTCGGCAGACCGGCGCGCTAGGATGAACGTGTCGCGCCGGTCGGCGCATTCTCCACGAGCGACCCATGTTGAACTCGAAGTGTTGCGCCTCCCCCTTGCTCAGCGCAGCCTTCGTCGCCGCCTGCCTGGCCGGTGGCTCGGCCGCTGCGCAGGACGCCGCAGCCTCCAAGGCCCCCCAGGACGCGCTACAAGCGTCTCGCGATGCCACCACCGGCCTTCCAACCGGCAAGCGCCAGCACAAGCCGATGGTCATCGCCAAGGAAATGGACACTAAGGCCGCGCACCACGGCATGGCCCACATGGACGCTGACAAGGACGGACGCATGTCCCGTTCCGAATTCGCGGCTGCACACGGCGGCAAGACGGACGAATTCGCCGCGCATGACGGCAATGGCGACGGCTTCATCAGCCAGGCTGAAATGGAGGCCCACCACGTGGGGATGAAGGCGAACCACGAAACTGCGCCCACCGTGCAGCACGAAAACGGCAAGTCCCATCACTGATCACGCGTACCCGAGCGGCGCCGACGCTACTCAATCTTGAACCAACGGCAGGTCGAGTCGTAAATACTGCTCTGCTAGGCTGTCGCGATGCCTGACATGCTCGACATCGCACCAAAAACCGCACCCGCGTTCGCACCTATGGTCGAACGCTTCCGAGGCTATCTGCCGGTCGTGGTGGACGTGGAAACCGGGGGTTTCGACTGGAACCGCAACGCTCTGCTTGAGATCGCGGCGGTGCCGATCGAACTGGATGGCGACGGCCGCTACATTCCGGGTCAGGTATGCAGCGCGCATATCCAGCCTGCGCCCGGCACCACCATTGATCCTAAGTCACTGGAGATCACCGGAATCAAGGTCGATCATCCCCTGCGCGGCGCGGTCCCCGAGCGCGAGGGGCTGGATGCGGTGTTCACGCCGGTGCGCGCAGCGGCCAAGCGTCACGGCTGCCAGCGCGCG
The DNA here is from genome assembly GCA_038235795.1 of Lysobacterales bacterium. GTDB lineage: Bacteria > Pseudomonadota > Gammaproteobacteria > Xanthomonadales > Xanthomonadaceae > Thermomonas. The sequence continues at coordinate 10,784 of JBBSTP010000035.1, forward strand.
ATCCTGGTCGGCCACAACGCCCACTTCGACCTCAATTTCGTCAACGCAGCGGTTGCGCGCGTGGCGCATAAGCGCAACCCGTTCCACCCGTTTTCGGTGTTCGATACCGTGACCATGGCCGGAATGGCCTACGGGCAGACGGTGCTGGCACGCGCGGTGCATGCGGCCGGGATGGAATGGGACCAGCGCGAGGCGCATTCGGCGATCTACGACGCGATGCAGACGGCCAAGCTCTTTTGCATCATCGCCAACGCGTGGCCAAAGAGGCCTGCGCTTTCCATCGTGTAGCGCGCGCTTGCGCGCGATGGCACTTCGCCGCGTATCGAATCGCGACCCAAGGGCCGCTCCTACAGTGACGTTGGAGCCTGACGCCTCAGCCTGAGCGAACGCACGATGCCGTAGAAGCTGACTGCCATCCAGGCGGCTTCGAGCAGGAACACCGACAAATTGAAGTTGCCAATCAGCGAGACCAGGATACCGGCCGCGCCAAACAGATTGATCAGTTGATAGTTCAGGTCCGTGCCGGCCAGGCGCCCCGCCTGGAGCAGGAAAAATCCGAGCAGGATGATCACCGTTCCCAGCAATCCCACAAGGTCGTACCACGCAAGATCCAGTGCCATTGCCGCGCTCTCCTCAGGACTGCCGTTGACGCACGGCTTCGAATAGGGCCACACCTGTGGCCACGGACACATTCAGGCTTTCGAACTGGCCCGGCATCGGGATCTTGACCAACTGGTCGCAGTTCTCGCGGGTGAGTCGGCGCAGGCCGTCGCCCTCGCTGCCCAGCACCAGTGCCACGTTGCCCTTCAGGTCGATCGCATACAGCGACGCCTCGGCATCGCCGGCCAGTCCATAGATCCAGACGCCGGCCTTCTGCAAATCGCGTAGCGTGCGGGACAGGTTGGTGACGCTGAACACCGGCAACGTGTCGGCAGCCCCGGCCGAGGTCTTGCGCACGGTCGCGTTGAGTTGCACCGCCTTGTCCTTCGGGAACACCACGGCCGTCGCGCCTGCCGCCGCGGCGCTGCGCAGGCAGGCGCCGAGATTGTGCGGGTCCTGCACGCCATCCAGCACCAGCAGCAACGCCTTGCCTTCGGCCGCTTCGATCAGTTCCAGCAGGTCGTGCTCGTCCCAGGTCTTGGCGGCGGCATAGCGCGCCACCGCACCCTGGTGGCGCAGGCCACCCGCCACGCCGTCCAGCGCCTGCTGGGTGACCCGACGCACATCAATCCCGACGCGCCGCGCCTGTTGCTCAAGCTCGGTGATGCGCGGGTTCTTGCCGCCGGCTTCCAGCAGGATTTCGCGGACGTTGTCGGCGTCATGCTCCACGGCGGAGGCCACGGCATTGAGTCCAACGATCCACTGGGCTGATTTGTTCATCTAGTACTTTTTCTTTGTCCGCTTCTTGGGCTTGCCGCGCTCGGGCTGCGCCTTGACCGTGGCAACGCCCTCCTCGACCAGACGGAAATCGATCTTGCGATCCTCCACACTCGCCTTCAGCACCACCACCCGCACGCGGTCGCCCAAGCGGTACTCGCGGCCACGGCGCTCGCCGGTGAGGGTCTTGCGCACTGCATCGAAATGATAGAAATCATTGGTCAGCTGGGTCACGTGGACCAGACCATTGACCTTGGACTCGTCAAGTTCCACGAACAGACCGAAGCTGGTAACACCTGAAATCGTACCGTCGAACTCCTTGCCGATGTGGGTTTCCATCCATGCCGCGCGATAGCGATCGTCGACCTCGCGCTGTGCTTCGTCGGCACGCCGCGAACGTTCCGAACACTGCAGCGACAGGCTGGCCATCGCGTGCGGCGAATAGGTGTAGGTGTCGGGCATGCCACCGGCCAGCGCGTGCTTGATCGCGCGATGTACCAGCAGGTCGGGGTAGCGGCGGATCGGCGAGGTGAAATGCGCATACGCCTCCAGCGCCAGGCCGAAATGACCGATGTTGTCCGGCGAATACACCGCCAGCGACTGGCTGCGCAGGAGCACCGATTCCAGCAGGGTCGCGTCCGGACGGTCGCGGATCTTTTCCAGCAAGTTGCGGAAGTCCCTGGGCTGCACCTTGGACCACGGCGGCATCCGCAACTGGAACTCCTTGAGGAACTCCAGGAGATCGGCGTACTTGGAATCCGGCGGCTTGTCATGGTCGCGGTACGGCGCCGGGATGTGCGTGGACAACAGGAACAGCGCGGCCTGCACATTGGCCGCGATCATGCATTCCTCGATCAGCTTGTGGGCGTCGTTGCGCTGGATCATGCCGGCCTGGCTCACTGCGCCCTTGGCGTCCAGCACGAAGCGGACTTCGCTGCTTTCGAACTCGATCGCGCCGCGCTTGGCGCGCGCACGGTCCAGGATCCTGTACAGCTGGTGCAACTGCCGGATCTGCGGCAACTGCTCGCCGACCTTGGCCAGTGCGGCGGCGTGGTCGTCCTCGGGAATGCCCTCGCCGACCACGTTCCAGACATCGGTATAGGTCAGGCGATTGTGCGAATGCATCACCGCCTCGTGGAAGGTCGCGCCGGTGACAACACCATCGCGGCCGACCTGCATGTCGCACACGAAGCACAGCCGGTCGACCTTGGGCATCAGCGAGCAAATGCCATTACTCAGGGTTTCCGGCAGCATCGGCACCACAAAGCCGGGGAAATACACCGAGGTCGCCCGCAGTTGTGCTTCGTCGTCCAGCGCCGTGCCCGGCTGCACGTAATGCGAGACATCGGCGATGGCCACGATCAGGCGGAAGCCTTCCGCGTTCGGTTCGCACCAGACCGCATCGTCGAAATCCTTCGCGTCCTCGCCATCAATGGTGACCAGCGGCAGCGCGCGCAGGTCGAGCCGCTTGAGGATGTCGACCTGCTGCACCTGCAGCGGCACCGCGGTGGCTTGCGCCAACACCTCTGGCGAGAACTCGTTCGGGATCTCGTGACCGTGGATCGCCGCTTCCACCGCCAGCGATGCAGTCAACTTGTCGCCGAGCACGGCCAGCACCTTGCCGATGGGCGGGCGATGCTGGTCCTGCGCCTGGGTGATCTCGACCACCACCAACTGGCCGGGCTTGGCCTCGTTGCGCGCGTCCTGCGGAATCATCACGTTGCGCTGGATGCGCTTGTCGTCGGGCACGATATAGGCGATGCCCGCTTCTTCGGTGTAACGTCCCAGCAGGCGGTTGAGCCGGCGTTCCAGCACCTCGACGATGGCGCCTTCGCGGCGCCCCTGGCGGTCCACGCCGGTGACGCTGGCCAGCACGCGGTCGCCATGGGTGACCTTGCGCATTTCATTGGGCGCCAGGAAAAGGTCGTCGCCTGCGCCGGAATCCGGGCGCAGGAAGCCGAAGCCGTTTGGATTGGCGATCACCGTGCCCGGAATGAGATCGGCGCGTTCGGCCGGCACGAAGCCGCCCCGGCGGTTCTGCAATAGCTGGCCGTCGCGCAGCATCGCCTGCAGCCGCTTTTCCAGCGCCTCGAAGCGGTCCGGTTCGGTCAGCGCGAGTTTCGTGGCCAGGCCATCGGCATCCATCGGCCCGTCGTGCGCGGCCAGCACCTGCAGGATCATCTCGCGGCTGGCGATGGGTTGTTCGTAGCGCCGGGCCTCACGTGCCGCATGCGGATCCGAGCCATC
>JBBSTP010000036.1:0-14302 GCA_038235795.1 Lysobacterales bacterium
AACGGCTTCATCGCCATCGGGTCGCGACGCATCACCCCGACCGCGCCGGTGGCGGCAGCGGTGGTTTCCGAGCCCATCGCCGCGCCGATCAGGACGCCGTGGGTCCAGTCGCGGGCTTCGAACACCAGCGGCACCAATGAGGCGCGGCGGCCGCCAAACACGATCGCCGAAATCGGTACGCCCTGGGCGTCTTCGGCCATCGGCGACCAGCTGGGACACTGGCGGGCACTGACGGTAAAGCGCGCATTGGGATGGGCGGCCGGACGCTTGGCCGGGTCATAGGGTTCGCCGCGCCAGTCGGTGACCGGCACCTGGCCGTTGTCGATGCCCTCCCACCACGGCTGGTTGTCGGCGGTCACGCCGACATTGGTGAAGATGGTGTCGTGCTGGATGCTGGCCAACGCGTTCGGATTGGATTTCTCCGAAGTGCCCGGCGCCACGCCAAAGAACCCGGCTTCCGGATTGATTGCGTAAAGGCGTCCATCGGCGCCCGGCCGCATCCAGCAGATGTCGTCTCCGACGGTCCAGACCTTCCAGCCGTCGCGGCGATAGCCTTCCGGTGGAATCAGCATCGCCAGGTTGGTCTTGCCGCAGGCCGACGGAAACGCGGCGGCGATGTAGTGCGTCTGGCCCTGCGGATTCTCCAGGCCGAGGATCAGCATGTGCTCGGCCATCCAGCCTTCTTTGCGCGCCTGGTGGCTGGCGATGCGCAGGGCGTGGCATTTCTTGCCGAGCAGGGCATTGCCGCCATAGCCCGAGCCGAACGACTTGATGGCGAGCTCTTCGGGGAAATGCATGATATAGCGGCGGTTGGGGTCGAGCTCACCGATTGAATGCAGGCCTTTCACGAACGAGCTTTCTCTCTCGATGCGTGCCAGCGCCGCGGCGCCCATGCGGGTCATGAGCCGCATGTTGGCGACCACGTAAGGCGAGTCGGTCAGCTCCACGCCGCAACGCGACAGCGGGGAATCGATCGGCCCCATGCAATACGGGATCACGTACATGGTGCGCCCGGCCATGCAGCCCTCGAACAGGCTGTCCATCTGCGCGTGGCCATCGACCGGCGACATCCAGTGATTGTTCGGCCCGGCATCGTCCTGTTCCGGCGTGCACACGAACGTCAGGTGTTCCACGCGGGCGACATCGTCGGGATGCGAGCGGTGCAGCCAGCTGCGCGGGTGCGTCTCCGGATTGAGCGGCAGCAGGGTGCCATCGGCCTGCATCTGCGTGATCAGCGCGTCGTTCTCGCTGTCGCTGCCATCGCACCATTGGATGCGCTCGGGTCGGGTCAGGAGGGCGACATCCATCACCCATTGGTTAAGCGCTTCCAGGCGGCTGGTCATTCAGGGCTCCATCACTACGACGAGGAAAGTGGGTGTTCGATGCCAAGCCGGCTCAGGGTGCCGGGATCAGGGTCTGCATGACGTGTTCGACGTACGCCTCGAACTCTTCATGCTGCAGGCGCGGCTGGTGCAACTGCAGGCTCAGTTGCAAAAAGCCCACGTAGGCCGCGTAGGCCAGGCGCGCGCGATGCTGGGCGTCGGTGCGACCCAGGCCGGCCTGGCGGAAACTGGCCGTCAGGTAATCCAGGCGGCGCTGCGAGACGCGACCGATGACCGGGCTGACGGCCGGATGATCGAGTGCCTTGAGCAACTCGCTATAGATAATGTGCGACTTGACTTCGTGCGCGACCACCAGGAACAGCGCGCGCAGGCGTTCGCGCGGGTCCGCCACTTTTTCAAGCGAACCGAACACTTCCTCCTGCTCGACGGTTTCCCAACGCTCCAGTGCGGCTTGCAGCAGTGCATCGCGTGACGGGAAATGCCAGTAGAAGCTGCCCTTGGTCACCCCAAGCCGGCGTGCCAATGGCTCGACCGCGACCGAGGCCACGCCCTGTTCGGCAATCTGGTCGAGGGCCTCACGAGCCCAGTCTTCGGCGCTGAGACGCCCGCTACGCGGAACCGGTGCAGTCATGACGGCAGTGTATCCGTACGCAAGTCGCGAAAGGAGTATGGCCACGCGAGTATGCTGAGTATTTGCTCTTTTGCGTGAGTTGACAGCATCGGGGTCTTCCCATACTTTGGCGTATGGTAAGCGACGCTGTGCACGCATGCAACGACGCTGAATCACAACCTTGCGGTCGCCGGAGCCACCCATGAGCGTCATCCTGCCTTTCCTCGTGTTCCTTGCCGCAGGCGCGTTTGCGGCCTATCACCGGCTGCGTCTCGCGGTGTGGGTCGCGCTGACCGCGACGCTGCTGGTGGCGTGCTCGCTGCTGGGTGCCAACGCGATCGCGGTCATTGTTGCTGCGGCGCTGGTGGCGCTGATCGCCATCCCGCTGCTGATCCCGCAGATCCGCAAGCCCTACATCACCACGCCGCTGCTGGGCTTCTACACCAAGCTGCTGCCGCCGCTGTCGGACACCGAACGCACGGCGCTGGAAGCCGGCACGGTCGGCTTCGAAGGCCAGCTGTTTTCCGGCAAGCCGGACTGGAGGCAGTTGCTGGACCTGCCCAAGCCGGTCCTGACCGCAGAGGAACAGGCGTTCCTGGACGGGCCCTGCGAGACCCTGTGCAGGATGACCGATGACTGGGACATCACCCACGTCCGCGCCGACCTGCCGCCGGAGCTGTGGGACTACATCAAACGCAACAAGTTCTTCGGCCTGAACATCCCGACCGAATACGGCGGCCTGGGGTTCTCGGCGCTGATGAACCACAAGGTGATCCAGAAGCTCGCCTCGATCTCGGCCGTGGTCAGCTCGACCGTGGGCGTGCCCAACTCGCTGGGCCCGGCCGAACTGCTGATGCATTACGGCACAGACGAGCAGAAGCAGCGGTACCTGCCGCGCCTGGCCGACGGTCGCGAGGTTCCCTGCTTCGCCCTGACCGGCCCGTTCGCGGGTTCGGACGCCACCTCGATCCCGGACTACGGCATCGTCTGCATGGGCGACTGGAATGGTGCCAACGTACTTGGCATCCGCCTGACCCTGGACAAGCGCTACATCACCCTGGCACCGGTCGCGACGCTGATCGGCCTCGCCTTTCGCATGTATGACCCGGACGGGATGCTTGGCGACACCAAGGACATCGGCATCTCGCTGGCGCTGGTGCCGGCCGACACGCCGGGGCTGGACATCGGCCGACGTCACTTCCCACTGAATTCGCCGTTCCAGAATGGCCCGATCCATGGCAAGGACGTGTTCGTGCCGCTGTCGCAGCTGATCGGCGGCGAGGACTACGCCGGCAGGGGCTGGCAGATGCTGATGGAGTGCCTGTCGATCGGACGCTCGATCACCCTGCCCTCCACCGCCAGCGGCGGCTCCAAGATGGGCGCGCTGGCGGTTGGAAGCTATGCGCGTATCCGCAAGCAATTCGGTCTGTCGATCGGCCGCTTCGAAGGCGTCGAGGAAGCACTGGCCCGCCTGGCCGGCAATGCGTATGCCTGCAGCGCGCTGTCGGAAGCCACCGCCGCGGCAGTTGCGCGCGGCGAGAACCCGGCGGTGCCATCGACGATTGCGAAATACCACTGCACCGAGATGGGCCGGCGCGCATCGATCGACGCGATGGACATCCTCGGCGGCAAGGGGATTATCCTGGGGCCGCGCAACTTTGCCGGGCGCTCGTGGCAGGCCGCGCCGATCGCAATCACGGTCGAAGGCGCCAACATCATGACCCGCAGCCTGATGATCTTCGGCCAGGGCGCGATCCTGTGTCATCCGTGGGTCATGAAGGAAATGAAGTCGGCGCAACTGAAAGACCCGAAGGCGCGCATCGACCAGTTCGACACCGCGGTATTCGGGCACATCGGCTTTGCGATTTCCAATGCCGTGCGCAGCTGGTGGTACGGCCTGACCGGCGCCCAGATCGGCCGCGCACCGGGCGATGACGACACCCGCCGCTATTTCCGCAAGCTCAACCGCTATTCGGCCGCGTTGGCGGTGATGGCGGATACCTCGATGCTGCTGCTCGGCGGCAAGCTGAAATTCAAGGAATCGCTATCCGGCCGCCTGGGTGACGTGCTCAGCCAGCTGTACATCATCAGCGCGATGCTCAAGCGCCACCAGGACAGCGGCAATCCCGCGGGCGACCAGGTCCTGCTGGCCTGGTCGGTGCATGACGCGGTCAACAAGATCGAAACAGCGCTATCGGGCGCCTTGCGCAATTTCCCGATCCGTCCGGTCGGCTGGCTGCTGTGGGTGGTGATCTTTCCGTGGGGTCGCCGCGCGCAGCCACCGAGCGATCGCCTCGGTCACAAGGCAGGATCCCTGCTGATGACGCCCTGCGATGCGCGCGACCGCCTGGCCAGCGGCATCTTCACCACGCCGACCGCCAACAACCCGGCCGGCCGCATCATCAGCTACCTGCCCCAGGTGATCATGGCCGAGCCGGTGGAACGCAAGTTCCAGAAGGCGCTCAAGCACAGCGACATCCAGGCGCTGGAGTTCGACACCCAGCTGGATGAAGGTGTGCGCGAAGGCTGGATCACCGCCGAGGAACGCGTGCAACTGGAAGAACTCCGCGCCATGACCCTGGACACGATCATGGTTGACGACTTCGACCCCGAAGAATTGCGCTCGGCCGGCTATGCCGAACAGCACGCTCGCGCAGGCGCGCGCGCGGCGGCTTAATTCATGCTGCGCAACGTCAGGCGCGAGATCTCCGGTGGCACCCCCAGGCGCATCGGCAGGATGCTGGTGCCGATGCCGGGACTGACAAACAGGCTGCGTCCGTCGAGGACGTAGCGGCCATTGAGCTGGTGCGACAACGGCCGGAAGTCATGCGGCGTCAATACGCCAAACGGATTGATCTGGCCGCCATGGGTGTGCCCGGAAACCGTCAGCGTGGCTTGCGCCGGGATGCGCGGCCACAGGGCAGGTTCATGGGTGATCGCGATGACCGGCGCATCGACCGGAATCATGGCGAAGGTCGCGCGCACGGCGGGTCGCCCTTCCAGCAGGTCGCCCAGTCCCGCCAGCCAGAAATGGCAATCTCCCGCCTCGATCGGCAGCGCCTTGTTGTCGATCATGTGCACGCCCGCGTCGGCAAAGGCGCGCGACACCAGCGGCCCGTTCTTCCACCAGTCGTGATTGCCCAGCACTGCATACACCGGCTTGCGCGCGGTCAACGGCCTGAGGTGTTCGGCAATGACCTGCGCCGGCACATAGGTGCCCGCGAGTACGCTGAGGATCACGTAATCACCGGTCATCAGCACGATCTGTGCATCGCTGGCGACGAGTCGCGCGACCACCCGATCCAGCTTGTCCAGGCCATTGCGCGGCGAACCGGTGTGGGTATCGGTCACCACGTCCACGCGCAGGCCATCGCATTGCCGCGGCCAGTTCGACAGCGGCAGCGTGTAATCACGCTCGACCAGGCGCGCCGGTTCGATCACGAAGCCGTACACGCAGGTCATGAGCAGTATCAGGAACACCAACCACGCAACGCGCTGGTGCCAGCCCCACCGCTTCCAGCGCCGGATCAGGACGCCGCACTCCGGTCCGCCTCACGCACGTCGGGCAGCTTGCGGGCCTCGCGCAGGACACCCCACGCACCCAGGGTCATGCCACCCGCGACCAGCACGCCGGCACCGAACACCACGCTGGAACCGAACATCGACAGCCCCTTGTAGACCCAGGCAAAGGTCAGGTCGCCGCCGCGGTAGATCACCGTGTCGATGGCCGCGCCGGCCTTGTAGCGCCACTCGCGCCCGACCCGCGTGTAGATGGTTTCGCGCGCCGGCTTGGACAGCGAGAACTCGCTGGCGCGGGTCACCACCTGAACCATCGCCACCATCAGTGGCAGTGGCGATGCGGCGAGCGCCGCGTAACCAATCACGATCGCGCCGGCCGGCAGCAGCAGCGCCGGGGCAATGCCGAAACGCGACAGCAGCGCGCGGGTCACGAACACCTGCACGAACAACGCCAGCCCGTTCACCGCCAGGTCGATGTTCGCGTAATAGGCGGTCGCCAGCTGTGCATCCGGGTACAGCCGGCGCACGATCGCGGCCTGCTCGTTGTACAGCAGGGTGCCGACGCCAACGCCGAACAGGGTCAGCACCGCCAGCCAGCGCAGCAGCGGTTCGCTCGCGATCAGTTTCAGGCCCGCCAGCACGCTGCCGCCCATCGGCACTTCGCCGCTGGCCAGATTGCGCTCGGCCTCGCGCCGCACGGCATGGTGGCGCAGGCGCAACAGGCAGGCCACGCAGATACACAGGAAACCCGCCGACACCAGCATCAGGTTTGCAATCCCGATTCGCTCCACCAGTGTGCGGGTCAAGGCCGGGCCCAACATCGCGCCGATGGTTCCGGCAGCGCCGATGTAACCGTAATAGCGTTTCGCCTCCGCGTTGTCGTACACGTCGGCCATGAAGCTCCAGAACACCGCCACCGCGAACAGGTTGAACACGGTCAGCCACAGGAAGAACGCCATGCCGCGGCCAGGCATGCCGCTGTGGAAGGCCAGGTAGAACAGCAGCAATGTCGCGATGAAGAACCCGTACACCACCGGCAGGAATACCCGGCGCGGATAGCGGCTGACCAGCGCCCCATACACAGGCTGCAATGCCACCATGATCACGAACGTCATGCTGAAAAGGACTTGCAGGCTCAGATCTTTCAACGACATGCCGCGCGCCGTGAAGAATTCGATCATCGCAGTCGGGAACAGGGTGGTCATGTCGCTGGACGCGCCCATTGCCTCGCGCACCGGGCGCAGCACGTAATAGCCACTGAGCAGGCAGAAGAAGTACAGGAACGACCACAGCAGCGCCGGCGACTCGTCCATCGCACTCTTGAAACGGCCGAGATGCCCGGTCTGGTCGAGGGGTTGCATGGGTAAGTCGTATCCGATTGGCTGCGCCGATCAGGGCGAGCAGCGGGGGCAGGAAATGAGCCATGAGTGTATGTCCTTACCCGGCAGGACGACGACGCCCGGCAGCCGCGCGCCAGCCCCGCCCCGAGCATATGCTCTAGCCATGACGCATAGCGTCGAACCGTCGTTGCCGGGGGGCGATCGCTGCTTTAGGACACCATGTTCGACTACATCATCATTGGCGCCGGCTCTGCCGGCTGCGTGCTCGCCAACCGCCTGAGCGAAGATCCGAGCGTCAACGTGTTGTTGCTGGAGGCCGGCAAGCGCGACTGGCACCCCTTGATCCATATGCCGGCGGGCCTGGCGAAGCTGGTCAATCGCAAGAGCGTTAACTGGGACTACAACACCGCGCCGGAGCCGCAACTCAACGGGCGTCGCCTGTGGTGGCCGCGCGGCAAGGTGCTGGGCGGATCCAGCTCGATCAATGCGATGTGTTACATCCGCGGCGTCGAAAAAGATTACGACGATTGGGCGCAACGTGCGGCCGGCTGGGACTGGGACACGGTGCTGCCGTACTTCAAGCGCGCCGAGGGCAACAGCCGCGGCGGCGACAGCCTGCATGGCGGCGATGGCCCGCTCGGCGTCAGCGACCTGCGCCACCACAACGCGCTGTCGCAGGTGTTCATCGATGCGGCGAGCCAGGCCGGGATTCCGGTCAATGGCGACTTCAACGGCGCCACCCAGGAAGGCGTCGGCCTGTACCAGGTCACCCAGCGCGATGGCGCACGCTGCTCATCGGCGGTCGCCTACCTCAACCCCGCGAAGCATCGTCCCAACCTGACCGTGCACACGGGCGCCATGGCCAGCCGCGTCACCTTCGATGCCTCGCGTCGAGCCAGCGGCGTGGACTACATGCACGGCGGCAAGGCCACGCACCAGCAAGCCACGCGCGAAGTGATCCTGTGCGGTGGCGCGATCAATTCCCCGCAACTGCTGATGCTGTCGGGCATCGGTCCCGCCGATCACCTTCGGGGCCATGCCATCGAGGTGGTGCACGATGCCGAAGGCGTCGGCGGCAACCTGCAGGACCATCTCGACATCTGCACCCTGCAGCATTCGACCCAGCGAATCACCTACGACCACATCAACGAACCGAAGATGGCGTTCGACTATTACCTGCGCGGGCACCGCGGCGCCGGCACCAGCAACCTGGCCGAGGCCGGAGGATTCGCGCGCTCACCCCTGGCCACCGACGAACGTTGCGACATCCAGTTCCATTTCGTGCCGGCGATGCTCGACGATCACGGCCGCAACCGCCTGCCTGGCGACGGCTATACCTTGCACGCGTGCTTCCTGCACCCGCGCAGCCGCGGCCGCGTTTCACTTGCCAGCAGCGACGCCAGCGACAAGCCGCGCATCGAGGCCAATTACCTCAGCGACGGCGAGGGCTTCGATCTCAGGATGATGCTTCAGTGCGCCAAGCTCAGCCGCCAGATCTTCGCCCAGGCTGCGTTCGATCCGTATCGCGGCGCGCCGATCCATCCCGTCCGCAGTGACCTGTCCGATGCCGAGCTGCTTGATTTCATCCGCGCCAAGGCGGAATCGGTGTATCACCCGGTCGCCACCTGCCGGATGGGCGATGACGAGGCATCGGTGGTGGACACGCACTTGCGCGTGCGCGGCGTCACTGGCCTGCGCGTGGTCGATGCCTCGGTGATGCCGGCGCTGCCCACGGGCAACACCAATGCGCCGACCGTCATGATTGCCGAGCGTGCGGCCGATCTGATTCGCGCTGCTTGATGCGTGTGGGCCGGTCGCACGGCACCGGAGCCACTGCCAAGAGCACCGCTCCCCAGCCCTCCCCTACTTCGCAAGGGAGGGAACAATTCAGCCCCGCTCCAGCATCGGCGGCAGCGGGCAATGCAGGACGCCGCAAATGGTTCGCAGCAATTCGGCCTCGGCCACGCTGATCCGGCCATCGTGGCCGACCGCGTCGGTCACTGCCTCGACCATGACCTGTTTGGCCAATGGATCCAACGCGTCCAGCGCGTCCCATACAGCGTCCAGTGCCTGCACTCCGTTCGCCGGCGGCGCGTACGGCAGGTGGTCGCGCGGCAACACCCGCTGCATGCCGGCGAGATACGCACGCTGCGCGCTTGCCGCATCGTCATGGCCGGCCTGGGCGACGACCGCAAGCAAGGTCGCGAACTCCCGTTTGACGCTGCCTGGCTTGCGCCTGCCGAAGCGCGCGTAGCGCGATGGGTCCAGCGATTCGCGCACCTGCACGGTGAGCAACCGGCCCAGGCAGTATTCGAATAGCGAGACCTCGCCGTCGGCATTGACCACCGCGAACATCGCATCCATGAAGCTGTCCAGTTGCGGACGCGGACGCAGGCGCAGCACCGGGAACGCCAGCGACGCCAGCGGCAGGCGCAGCATCGGATGCAGGTCGGCAGTCAGCTGCTGGTGGATGCGCTGCGCATGCGACGCGCATTCCTCGCCCAGCCGAGCCGCGATTTCGGTGTGCTGGCGCGCAGCCAGCGCTTCCTCGTCGGCCAGCAGCAAGCCCAGCAGCAGCGGCATCACCGACTCGCGATCCGAGGCCAGGTCGCGTAGCGCTTCGGGGATGGCGGCGACAATCGTGTCGGCGCGCTTGTAATCGTCCGCGGCCGGCGCCGCGACCTGCGCGGACACCATCGGCGCGGTCACGTTCAACTGTTGCCTGGCGCCGGGCAGGCTCGGGCCGATGCCGCCATCCAGGCCCATGTAGATGTCTTCCTGTAGCCCGTTCGGAGGGGACGCCTGCCAACGCGCCTGCAGGCGCTCGAGCTCCTGGCCGCGGAAGTTCGGCTCCAGTGCCTGGATGCGCTTGAGCAGCGGCGGATGGGTGGCGAACAGGCCGGAAAACCCGACGCCGTCGCCGAACAGCATGTGGCTGACTTCCTCGGCATCGCCGCGGTCATTCAACCTGGCACCTTCCTCCAACCCACCAATTTTCTTCAGCGCACCGGCCAGCCCCTGCGACTGGCGGGTGAACTGGACCGCGCTGGCATCGGCCAGGCTCTCGCGGGTACGGCTGACGCCGGCCTTGATCATGCGTCCGAAGAACAGGCCGATGGAGCCAACGATCATCGCCACCAGCGCCGCCACGAGCATCGCGCCCGCGCCCTTGTTGCGGCCGCTGAAGCGCCCGTAGATCAGGATCTTGCGGCCGATCAGGCCGATCATCAGGATTCCGAAAAGCACGCCGATCAGGCGGATGTTCAGGCGCATGTCGCCATTGAGGATGTGGCTGAATTCATGCGCGATCACGCCCTGCAGCTCGTCGCGATTGAGCCTGTCGATTGCACCGCGTGTCACCGCAATCACGGCATCGGAGGGCGAATACCCGGCGGCGAATGCGTTGATCGCGGCCTCGTGCTCGAGCACGTAGATCTTCGGTACCGGCACGCCGGAGGCGATCGCGATTTCCTCCACAACGTTACGCAGGCGGCGCAGGTTGAGGTCGGTGGTATTTTCCGGCACCGGCACGCCGCCCATCTGCAGCGCCACCGGTTCGCCGCCGCCACGCAGGCTGGCGATCCGGTACATCGAACCAAGGCCGATGACCGCGATGGTCGCCAAGCTGGCGAACACGATCATTTTAGGCGAACCGGTCGCCATCCAGACCGCCAGGTCCACCGCCAGCACGATGCCGATCACCGCCAGTCCGAACAGAATCACCAGGCGCGACGAGGTGCGCTTGGCAGCGGCCTGGTGTTCGAAGAAGTTCATGGCTTTCTCCTTCCCCCGCAAGCGGGGGAAGGCTGGGATGGGGGCAAGTTGGAGCGGGTTGCGTGTACCCCCACCCCAACCCTCCCCCGCGCGCGGGGGAGGGAGCAAAGCATCAGAATTCCACCTTCGGCGCGGCGCGGACCTGCTCCTGCTTCTCGGCCGGGATTTCCAGCAAGGTCGCAGGCGCGAAGTTGAACATGCCGGCGAAGATGCTGGACGGAAACACTTCGCGCTTGTTGTTGTAGCTCATCACCGCATCGTTGAACGCCTGCCGCGCGAACGCGACCTTGTTCTCGGTGCTGGTCAGCTCCTCGGTGAGCTGCATCATGTTCTGGTTGGCCTTGAGGTCCGGGTAGGCCTCGGCAACCGCCAGCAGGCGCCCCAGTCCGGCATTGAGCGCGCCTTGCGACTTGGCCAACTCCGCCATTGCCGCCGGATCACCCGGATTGGCCTTGGCCGCGGCCAGGCCCGATTGCGCTGCAGACCGCGCGGCGATCACCGCTTCCAGCGTCTCGCGCTCGTGCGACATGTACTTCTTCGCGACCTCGACCAAATTCGGGATCAGGTCGAAGCGGCGCTGCAATTGCACATCAATCTGCGCGAACGCATTCTTGAATGCATTGCGTGCGGTGACCAGGCCGTTGTAGATGCCAACACCAAACAATACAAGCCCAACCACAATTGCGAGCAAAATCAAAAAACTAAACATTAAAGTTCCCCTTGTTCATGCAATCGTGAAAACACGCGCTAGAATCAGCCGGTACTTGAAGCATACGCAGGGGGCACGGCCGATGAAAGACACCACCACTCGGCGGGCAGTGCGCATAGGGCTGCTGGCCACATTGCTGCCGCTGGCATTGGCCTCCACCGCACAGAGCGACTTGAGGTGGACAGGCAGCGTGGCGGCTCCGGCCAACGCTGTTCCGGCCAAGGCCGCGACGCCAGCCACCGCAACGTCCCGGCCCTCTTCTGCATACCTCCAGCCAAGCTCAAGCATCGATGTAGCCCGCTTCGAGGCGATGGCACAACAGATGGTCGCCGGCGGCCGCATTCCCGGCTTGGCGGTCGCCATCGTGCAGAACGGGCGCGTGATCAGCGCCCGTGGTTACGGCGTCACCGATTCGCGTGGCAGCGAACAGGTAGATGCGCACACTGTGTTCCGGCTGGCTTCGCTGTCCAAATCGTTCGCTGGCACGGTGACTGGCATGCTGGTCAACGATGGCGTACTGCGCTGGGATAGCCGGCTGGTCGACTACGTTCCGGATTTCCGCCTGTCGCGCCCACAGGCCGCGCAGCAGGTGACGATTGCCGACGTGCTGAGCCACCAGGTGGGATTGACTCACAACGCGTTCGACCGCGACCTGGAGGCCAACGCCGATTTCCACACGCTCACCCTCAAGCTCGCCAATGCGCCGATGACCTGCGCACCCGGCCAGTGTTATGCCTACCAGAACGTCGCATTCAGCCTGATCGGCGATGTCGTGTTTGCCGCGACCGGCCAGTTCTACAGCGAGGCCGTCACCCGCCGCATCTTCAAGCCACTTGGCATGAACGACGCCAGCTACGGCCTGGACGGGATCGAAGCCAGCGCGCGCTGGGCCCGGCCCCATGTTCGTGGTCGCGGCGGCTGGGTATCGTTGACGCCGAAGCCAAACTACTACCGCGTCGCACCGGCGGCAGGCGTCAACGCCAGCATCAGCGACATGGCGCAGTGGCTGATCGCGCAGACCGGGCATCGCCCCGACGTATTGCCCGCGCCGCTGCTGGCGACCCTGCATGCACCGATCGTTGACACGCCCCGCGAAATACGCGGCTCGTCGTGGCGCCGCAGCCGGCTGGAGTCGGCGGGATATGCGCTTGGCTGGCGTGCCTACAACTATGCCGGGCATCAGATCTCGTTCCATGGCGGCGCGGTGCAGGGCTATCGCGGCGCGATCGCATTACTGCCTGACAAGGACCTTGGGGTCGTGTTGCTGTGGAACAGCGAAAGCGCGCTGCCCTCCGGTCTGTTGCCGACCATCCTGGACAGCGCGCTCGGCCTCAGCGGCGGTCAGTGGCTGGACGATGACATCGCCAAGCCGGAAACCCTTTACGTCGAGCAGTCCGACGAGAACGCCCCCGGCGCCGACGCGTCGGCGGCGAGCGCCGCGCCCCGTTAATTAGCTCCAGTACAGGGTTCCTTTCCTAGGCACACATGCCTGGGTGAGTGCGTGCACGCATGCATGCTGATGGTTACTTGCACACCCTGGCCTCAGCACCACGATGCGCTGATCGACAAAAAGAAACCCCTCCCGCCTGGGCAACGGGAAGGGTCTGCAGTGTTCAGCGTTTCCCCGATCACAGGTGCCGACCGGGTTGCCTGGTCAAGCCAGGCTGATTACATCATCGGTGCTGGCATCGCCGGCATGGTGACTGGCTTGCCCTTCTTCGCGGCACTCTTCTTTGTTGCCGGCTTCCTGGCAGCGGACTTCCTGGCCGCCGACTTCTTCGCCGCAGCCTTCTTCGCTGCTGGCTTCTTCGCTACTTTCTTGGCAGCCTTCTTTGCTGCTGGTTTCTTGGCAGCCTTCTTCGCTACTTTCTTGGCAGCCGGCTTCTTCGCGACCTTCTTGGCGGCCTTCTTCGCTGCCGGCTTCTTCGCTACTTTCTTCGCGGCCTTCTTCGCGGCCGGCTTCTTCGCTACCTTCTTCGCAGCCTTCTTGGCAGCAGGCTTCTTCGCTACTTTCTTCGCAGCCTTCTTGGCGACCGGCTTCTTGGCAGCAGCCTTCTTCGCGACCTTCTTGGCTGCCGGCTTCTTGGCAGCAGACTTCTTCGCGACTTTCTTGGCCGCCGGCTTCTTGGCGGCTTTCTTCGCAGCTTTCTTCATGGCCATGTCATGGCTCCTTGTCGATGGTCTATCGGTAACGCCCAGTTTCAAAAGACACCACGGGTATCGGACCCATGATCGACCGCCGGCGCGCAACGCGCGCCGGAACGGATGCGGTAACGGCGCGTGGACATGCCACGCTGCCGTCATATGATGCCCGGCACCCATTAAAAAGCCCGCGGCGATCGACGCCGCAGGTCATCTTCATGGGAGTCGGATTGTTTTCTGCGAGGGATGCGAAGCCGGCGTCCACCTTTTTGATGTTGCGGGTGGAGGTTCGTGTTGTGCTGTCGGCTCTTGCGATTTGTCTGCTCACTCGCTTCTGCAGGGGACGTCTGCTGGGCGAAACGTAATCACGCATATTTCAACTGTCAACAATTTCGCGACGTTTTTTTCCGCATGATCTTCAATCGCTGCGCCGATCGCCCACGCCGATTTCCCTCGCGCATCCCACGGCAGTTGTTTCCGGTAGCGCGACGACGACATCGACGCACGCTGCGCGCAAGCATTGGCGCGGCTTCCAGCGGCACGTGCAAAAAAAATCCTGCGTCATGCATTGGACGCGACCTGAACACCCGCGTGCGAGATGTGCGCAACTTTTGCGCGTCGCCCGCAGTCTATTGGCCGGTGACGCGCAGATGTGTTTGCGCGATGCACAAGCCGCTTTGCGCGAAAACTGCGCGAACTTTTTTCGAGTCGCGTGCATTCGGGTGACGTTGAATCCCGAGCGACGCGCAACAAAAAACCCGCGACGTTTCCGCCGCGGGTTGTGCCAATCGCTGAGTACCGGCGTCAGTGCTCGTCGTCTTCCAGCAATTCGGCATAGTCATCCGGAGCAATCAGATCGTTGAGC
>JBBSTP010000037.1:0-14222 GCA_038235795.1 Lysobacterales bacterium
GAAGAAAAGATGACGCCGTGGATGGGGGCGCTCACCGACAACCTTGAAGTGCTGACCCACACCCAGGAAGGCGGCACCTGGGGGCGCGCGGCGACCAACGACCTGCTGGCCTCGCGGATCAAGATCCGTTCGATGAACTTCATGCGAGGGCGCACCTTCCTGTCGCGCTACCTGATCCTGGACGAGGCGCAGAACCTCTCGCCCAAGCAGATGAAAACGCTGGTCACCCGCGCCGGCCCGGGTACCAAGATCGTCTGCCTGGGCAATGTCGAGCAGATCGATACGCCTTACCTGACCGAAACCAACTCCGGCCTGACCTACGCGGTGGATCGTTTCAAGGACTGGGCGCATAGCGCGCACGTCACCCTGCGCCGCGGCGAACGTTCGCGCCTGGCCGACTTCGCTTCGGAAGTGCTGTAGCGCAGACGATGGGCGTGCACCTGCCGCGTTGGGTCTGGGTGGGCGCGGGCCTGCTCGCCTGCGTGGCCGGCATGGTGAATGTCGTCGGCTATCTTGGCTTTGAACACCAAGCGGTCACCCACCTGACTGGCACCACGACCTTCCTTGGCGCCGCACTTGCAAGCGGCGACCTGCACGCAATGATCCGCTTCGGCGGGGTGATGCTGGCCTTCCTGTTGGGCTCGGCGCTGAGCGGGGTGCTGATTCAGGACAGCACGCTGCGCCTGGGCCGGCGCTATGGCGTTGCACTGGCACTGGAATCAGCCATGCTGTTTGGCGCGATCCCTTTGTTCATGGCCGGGCATCTGGCGGGACCACTGCTCGCGGCGGCGGCTTGCGGCCTGCAGAACGCGATGGCGACGACCTATTCCGGTGCCGTCATCCGCACCTCGCACCTCAGCGGCATGTTCACCGACCTCGGGATTGGCCTGGGCCATGCGTTGCGCGGCATGCCGCTGCAGAAGCGGCGCCTGCTGCTGTGCGGGCTGATCATCTGCAGTTTCCTGCTGGGCGCGGTGCTGGGAGCGTTGCTGTTCCAGCGATTGGGCTATCTTGCGCTCTCGGTGCCTGGCACGCTTACAGGCGTGGTGGGACTGGGTTATGCCGGCTACCGTCAGTGGTGGCATCGGGATTCCGCCGGCATCGCCTGAGCGGGATCACGCCCCTTTCTGCAACGGAATGACAATGCTGGACGACCTACGCAAACCCTGCGCGCTGACCATTGCCGGCAGCGATTCCGGCGGGGGTGCCGGCATCCAGGCCGACCTGCGCACGTTCGCCGCATTCGGCGTGCACGGCCTGTCTGCGATCACTGCATTGACCGCGCAGCACACCCGCGGCGTGACCGCGGTGCATGTGCCGCAGGTCGCGTTCCTGCGTGCGCAAATCAATGCCTGCTTCGATGACTTCGAAATAGGCGCGGTGAAGCTGGGCATGTTGGCCAATGCCGAAGTCATCCATGCCGTCGCCGACGCACTCGAGTTCCACGCCCCCGCCAACATCGTGCTGGACCCGGTGATGGTCGCGACTTCGGGGGCCAAGCTGCTCGAAGACGATGCACTGCACGCATTACGTACGCGGCTGCTGCCGATGGCAACAGTGCTGACCCCGAACATCCCGGAAGCGGAACTGCTGCTCGGCCACCGCATCGAAAATGCCGATGCCGCGGAGGATGCCGCAGGCGCGCTGTTGGCGCTGGGCGCACGGGTGGTGCTGCTCAAGGGCGCGCACCTGGACGAGGGCGATATCGTGGTCGATCGCTACATCGATGCGACGCGGGATGCCACGCTCGGCAAGCAATTCCAGCATGTCCGCCTGGCGTTGGAAGGCCATGGCACCGGCTGCACGCTGGCGTCCGCGATTGCTGCCAACCTGTGCCTGGGCCTGTCGGCTGCGGCTGCCTGCGAAGCGGCGATCGACTACGTCGCCGAGGCGCTCAAGCGCGGCTATCGCCCTGGCAAGGGCGAGGTGGTGGTGCTTGATCATTTCGGCGCATCGCCGCTGCGGCGGCGATGACCAACGCCAACTAGATCTGTCCGAACACCAGCGCCGCGTTGGTGCCGCCGAATCCGAAACTGTTCGACATGACCGTGCGCAATTCGGCGTCGCGGCTTTCCCGCACGATCGGGAATTCCGCGCAACGCGGGTCGAGCTCCTCGATGTTCGCCGACCCTGCAACGAACCCGTCCTGCAACATCAACAGGCAGTAGATCGCTTCATGCACGCTGGCCGCGCCCAGCGAATGGCCGCTGAGCGCCTTGGTCGATGACAGCGGCGGGATCGCATCGCCGAAGGCTGCGCGCACCGCTTCCAGTTCAGTGATATCGCCGAGCGGCGTCGAGGTGCCATGCGTGTTGAGATAATCGATCGGCGCCTCGACACCCTCCATCGCCATGCGCATGCAGCGCACCGCGCCCTCGCCACTGGGCGCCACCATGTCGGCGCCATCGCTGGTCACGCCGTAGCCGAGCAGCTCGGCACGGATGCGCGCGCCGCGCGCGACCGCGTGGTCGTAGTCCTCCAGCACCAGCATGCCGCCGCCGCCGGCAATCACGAAGCCGTCGCGATTGACGTCGTACGGGCGCGAAGCGCGCTGCGGCGTGTCGTTGAAATGGGTGGACAGCGCGCCCATTGCATCGAACTGGCTGGTCATGCCCCAGTGCACTTCCTCGCCGCCGCCGGCGAAGACGATGTCCTGCGCGCCATGCCGGATCAGGTCCGCTGCGGCGCCGATGCAGTGCGCGGAGGTCGCGCAGGCGGCCGACAGCGAATAGCTGACGCCCTTGATCGAAAAGGCGGTCGCCAGCGCCGCCGATACCGTCGAGCACATCGTGCGCGGCACCATGTACGGACCGATCTTGCGCACCCCCTTGGCCCGCAGCAGGTCGGCGGTTTCGATCTGCCATTGCGGCGAACCACCACCGGAACCGGCGATCACGCCGATCCGCGGATCGCTGATCTCGGCCTGGTCGAGCCCGGCATCGGCGATTGCCTGCGCCATCGCCACGTAGGCGTAGGCTGCGGCATCGCCCATGAAGCGCTTCTGCTTGCGGTCGATCAACGCGTCCAGGTCGATCGTGGGCACGCCCGCGACCTGGCTGCGCAGCCCGAGCTCGGCCTGGTCCTGGCGATGGCTGATGCCGCTGCGGCTGGCGCGCAGCGACGAAGTGACGCTGGGCAGGTCATTACCCAGGCAGGACACGATGCCCATGCCGGTGACCACGACCCTGCGTGATGTCTTGTTGCTCATACTCCCTCCGTGGCCTGGAATAGCCCTACCCGCATGTCCTTCGCCGTGTAGATCTCAACCCCATCCACCAGGGTCCGACCGTCGGCGATCACCATTTTAAGGCGGCCGCGCATGACCCGGCGGATGTCGATTTCGTAGCTGACCAGCTTCGCCTCCGGCATCACCTGTCCGGTGAACTTGATCTCGCCGGCACCCAGAGCGCGACCGCGGCCTGGTTCACCCAGCCACGGCAGGAAAAACCCAGTGAGCTGCCACATCGCATCCACCCCCAGGCAACCGGGCATCACCGGGTCGCCGATGAAGTGACAGCCGAAGAACCACAGCTCCGGGTTGATATCGAGCTCAGCTCGCATGAAGCCCTTGCCATTCGCACCGCCGTCATCGGAGATGTGGGTGATGCGATCGAACATCAGCATCGGCGGCGCGGGCAGGCGTGCATTGTCGGCGCCGAACATCTCGCCACGGCCGCAAGCCAGCAGTTGGTCGCGATCAAGCGAGGATGGACGGATCATGGATGTGCCTGACGGGAAAACCCCGATTCTACGTGTGGCATCCCCGCCATACCTACGCGTATTGCGGAGCCGGCGTCGATCCCTTGAGCAGCGATACATCTTCAGCCAGCGCGGGTGCCGATCACGGTCCGTCATCGTGTCGCAACTTCATCATGTGGTCGTGCTTGCGCGGATCCAGCCGCACGTCAACCTCGTGCACGCCGACGGTTTTCACCAACGGAATCGCCATGCCGGGCTGGAGCACGCCATCCAGGCGCAGGCTGTCACCCTCTCCCGTCGTTGCCGATTGGCGCACGTGGATGCGGTACACCGCGTCCTTGTGGCGATAACGGACACGATATTCCGGCCAGCCCGCAGGGATGCAAGGCATCACCCGGAGTTGCCGGCCTTCCAGCTGCATGCCAAGCAACGACTCCACGATCAAGCGATACATCCAGCCCGCAGAGCCCGTGTACCAGGTCCATCCGCCGCGGCCGGTATGCGGCGCCACGGCATAGACATCGGCGGCCACCACATACGGCTCGACCTTGTAGGTGGCGATCCCTTCCGGGGTAGCGCCATGACGGGTCGGGTTGATCAAGCCCAACAACTCCCAGGCGCGCTTCCGGTCACCGAGTCTTGCGAAAGCCATCGTTGCCCATATCGCGGCATGCGTGTATTGGCCTCCGTTCTCGCGTACGCCCGGCACGTAACCGCGGATATAGCCCGGATCCTGCGGCGTCTGGTCAAACGGCGGGTCAAGTAATTGCACCAAACCGGCATCGCGGCGCACCAGGTGCCGGTCGAGCGACTCCATGGCCTGTCGTGCGCGCGCGGGATCGCCCGCGCCTGACAACACCGACCAGCTTTGCGCGATGGAGTCGATCCGGCATTCGTCGCTCTGGCTGGAGCCCAGCGGCGCGCCATTGTCAAACCAGGCGCGCCGATACCAGGCGCCGTCCCAGCCGTGCCGGTCAAGGTTTTCCCGCAAGGTGCCGGCGGCCTGCAGGTAACGTTCGGCAACCAGCAAGTCGCCGCGCCCGTGGGCCACGGAACTGAACCGGGTCAGCGTCTCGTAGAGGAAAAAGCCCAGCCAGACACTTTCGCCCTGTTCGCCGTCGCCGACCCGGTTCATGCCGTCGTTCCAGTCGCCGGTCCGCATCAGTGGAAGGCCGCGTGCACCCATCAGGCCGAGTGCACGATCCAGCGCCCGCACGCAATGTTCGTAGAGCGGTTCGCGCAGCCCTGATTGCGTGGGCATGTCGTAATAGGATTCCTCATCCGGATTGACCTGCCGGCCCTCGATATAGGCAACCGGTTCGTCCAGCACCGCCTCGTCGTCGGTCGCTTCGATGTAGCGACAGGCTACGTAAGGCAGCCACAGGTAATCATCCGAGCACCGCGTACGTACGCCGCGCTCCAGCGGTGGATGCCACCAGTGCTGGACATCGCCCTGCGGGAACTGGTGGGCGGCGCACAAAAGCAGGTGTTTCCTGGCCAGTGCGGGTTCGGCATGCAGCATCGCCATGCTGTCCTGCAACTGGTCGCGGAAACCCACCGCGCCGCCGGACTGGTAGTAGCCGCTGCGGGCGAAATAGCGACAACCGATGGTCTGGTACAGCAGCCAGCCGTTGGCCAACGCATTGATGCCGGCATCCGGCGTGTCTACCTGCACCGCGCCCAGTGTGCGCAACCAATAGACCCGAACCGCATCCAGCGCATCATGCGCGGCAGCGATCCCGCCCGTGCGCTGCGCCAATGTCCGGGCCGCATCATGGTCGCGCCCCATGCCCATGCGGAACACGATTTCGCTGGCCTGCGCGGGTTCCAGCTCCAGCGGCTGCATGATCGCTGCACACGGATCCATACCGACCCCAAGCCGGTCGGACAATCGCTCGCGCAGCAGTGCGTCTGGCGCGTGCGGGGACCCGTTCTGGCCGAGGAATTCGCCACGGTCGGTGGTGAAGCTGCGTTGGGCGGGATCGGCATCCGGCGCATCGACATCGAAGAACGCCATGCGTCCCGAGAATTCGCTGTTGTAGGGGTTGCGCGCGGTCAGCGCGCCGCTGTCGTCATCACGTTCGCTGACGACGTGCATCCGGGTATTTGCACGCAGGTCGCCGAGGATCCATTCGACATAGCCGGTGGCCGACAATCGCCGGCGCCGCGTCCCGACGTTGCGCAGCTTGAGCACGCTGTACTTGATCGCGTCGGTCGCGGAGACGAACACCCAAAGCTCGCTGGCAATCCCGTGCTCGACGTGTTCGTAGACGCTATAGCCAAATCCGTGGCGGGTGCGATAGGTCCCATGGCCGCGCGCGGGCAGCGGCTGCGGTGACCAGACCCGGCCGTCGTCCTCATCGCGCAGGTAGAACGCCTCGCCACTCGCATCGGTGACCGGATCGTCGTGCCAAGGTGTGAGCCGGAACTCGTGCGCATTCTCGCCCCAGGTGTAGCCCGCCGAACTCTCGCTGACCACGCAGCCGAACTCCGGGTTTGCCAATACATTCGCCCATGGTGCCGGGGTGGTTTGACCTGGCGCCAGATCAACGACGTATTCGCGCCCATCGGCGGAAAATCCGCCCAGCCCGTTGCCATGCTCGACCGGCTCGACCACTGGATCGAACGGCCAGGGATCGAAGCTCACCGGATCAATCCCGGACGTCGAACCGCTCGGCGCCGAGTGCTGCCGTTGGTCGACTGCCACGACCGGCATCAATTCATGCTGGACCGGACTGGCGACAAGCAGCGGCACCTCGGATTCGCGCTTGATCGGGCGGCTCACCTGGTCGGACAGTTTTCCAAGCGCATCGCTGAGGATGAGCCTGGACACCGTCTGCAGCAGGATCCGTTCCTCGTGCGGGAGCTGGTGCGCGGCGCGCACGAAAATCCCGCCCGGCCGGTCGACGAAGTGCGCCTCGACCCCGGCCGAGATGAGTCCCATGATCTGGTCCTGCAGCTGCTGCCGATAGCCGCCCTGGTCTTCGTTGAGGATCACCAGGTCCACGGTGAGTCCCTTCAGCCGCCAATACGCATGGGCCTGGACCATCTGCCGGACCAACTCGATGTTGCCCGGATCGGCGATCTGCACCAGCACGATCGGGTGATCGCCGGAAATCGCCTGGCCCCAGAGTCCGGATTGGCCCCGGCGGTTCTGCAGCAGGATCGACGGATCCGCGCGAAGTGACTGGTGCGCATGGATCACGAGGCCTGCCATGCGCTCGTAGAGTTGGGCATCGGATTGGGTGGCATTGATCTGGCGACGCACCACCTGGCTGTGGGTCCAGGCCAGGTCGAAGACCCGGTCGGCCAGGCGTCGGTCCCGGTATTTGTCGATCAGGCCGCTGCCGCCCTCGCGATTGGCCGACACGCCTGTGACCATGTCGATGGTCGCGACCTGCTCCGGCGCCAGGGTGATGCGGCTGCGTATGGCGACCACCGGGTCCAGCACCGATCCCTGGCTGCCGGACAGGACCTCATCGCCTGTCATGGCCTGGGGTCGACGCAGGTCGTTGCCACGCCCCACGAAGCGAGCGCGATCGGTCTCATACGACATTGCATCGATTCCTGCATCGTGCACCTGCATCAGGTGGAACATCCATGGCGGCGTTTCATGCAGCGCGCGCGGACGCCGCGTGCACAGGATCGCCTGGCGCTGCGGCAGCAGCTCGGTCTGCACGAACAGGTTGCTGAAGGCCGGGTGCAGTTCATCGGAGATGCCCGGCGCCAGCACGACTTCGGCGTAGGTCGTGATCTCGATAGTGCGGGATTTGCGCGACAGGTTGGTCAGCTTCAACCGTCGCAGCTCGATGTCGTCCTCGGGCGAGACGGCGATTTCCAGATGGGTTTCGAAGCCGTGGCTGCGACCCCGGAACTCGATCTTGGCATCGGAAAAAATCGCTTCGTAGTGATCCACGGGCACCGCGGTGGGCTGATAGGACGTCGACCAGAATTCACCGCTGTCCACGTCACGCAGGTAGCAGAAACTGCCCCAGTGGTCGCGGGTGCCGTCCTCGCGCCAGCGGGTCACCGCCAACTCGCCACTGCGGCTGTAGCCACCACCGGCATTGCTGACCATCACGTGATAACGCCCGTTGGACAGCATCTGCACGGCCGGACGCGACGCGTTCGGGGAGTGGAAGACCCGCAGCCTGGTTTCGTCAACCCGTGAGCCGGCGCCGCCCGTATCGGCCGCTTCGGCGCTGTGCGGGTGGAATGCACCCGTGCGTGGAATCCGTTCCTGCAGCAGGAGCAGGGTTGCCTGGAATTCGGGGTCGGCGGTGAAACGCTCCTGCATCGGCTGCCCGCGCAGAAGGTAGTCCAGTGACAGCAATCCCATGCCTTGGTGATGCGCCATGTACGAGCGGACCACGGCGTGGTCCTGCCCGCGCGGCAGTCGCTGCGGGGTGTAGTCAATCGCTTCAAACAGGCCGTGGCGGCCACCAAATCCGGCCTCGCTGAGCCGCTGCAGATTGGCGCAGGCGGCTTCGGGCGTCACCATCAGCGCCATCATGCTGGCATACGGGGCGATCACCAGATCCTCCGCCAGCCCGCGACGCAGGCCAAGCCCGGGCACGCCGAACGCCCGGTACTGGTAATTCATCCCGGCATCGACCATGTTGTAGCCAGACTCGGAAATGCCCCACGGCACCCGGCGTTGCTGCCCGTATTCGATCTGTCGCTGCACCGCTGCCTTGCCGGTCTGGTCCAGCAAGGTGCCCTCGTACGTGGGCATGACCAGCTGCGGCATCAGGTACTCGAACATCGAGCCACTCCACGAGAGCAGCCCCGCATCGCCGCCCACCTCGGTCAGCAGCCGACCCAGCGAGAACCAGCTTTCCTGTGGCAGCTGGTTCTGCGCGATGGCGACGAAGTTCGCCAACCGCGCCTCGGATGCCAGCAAGTCGTAAAAGCCGGTATCGCGACGATGTTCGGTCACGTTGTAGCCAATGGCCAACAAGTGCCGGCTGCGGTCATACAGGAAGACGAAATCCATCTGCGCGCATTGACCGGCGATATGGGCGAGCCGCTCAAGCTCGATGATGCGTGCCTGCGCCGCCGCCGCTGCGACCGCATGCGGCTCACGTTCCTGCGTGGCCTGCACGTCGGACACCGCGACCGAAACGAGGTCACGCAGGCTGGGAATCCCATCGTGCGGGCGAGCGCGGGTTGGCGCCAGGTTTGCCCCAGTGTTCGTGTACGCGTTCGCCGTCGCCCAAGGCGCAAGCAACTGCAGCTCCTGCTGGATCGACAGGCATTGCCACTCAAGTGACCCTGCCCAAGCCGCCGCTTCGCCCGGCTGCCCGACCAGCGCCGCAAGGATCCGCCTCGCCTCTCCAAGCAGTGCCTGCACTACAACCGATGCCCCCTGCAGGTCCTGCACGGGTGCAGCGAGCACATCGTCGAGTGCATGCGCGAAGCCCGCGAGCGTGGTCTCGGACGTCGATTCTGGCAGGGACTCGCGCAGCACACCGAGTGTGTCCAGCAAGCCTTCCCAGGTCGAGGCCGCGAGCACCGGCGCGTCGATCAATGCCAATAACCCCTGGCGCAGGGTCAAAAGATGGCCGGCAAGGTTGCCGCTGTCCACGCTGGACACATAGCGCGGCGGAAGCGGCTGCAGCGTTTGGGTGTCGTACCAGTTGTAGAAATGACCGCGGTGACGCGGCAGCGACTCCAGCGTGGCCAGCGCCGACGCGGTCCGGGCGATCACGCCGCCGGTTTGCACGTAGCCGAAATCGTAGGCGGACAGATTGGCGAGCAGTGAAAGGCCGATATTGGTCGGCGACGTCCGGTGCGCCACCTGCAGCGTGGGATGTTCCTGCACATTGTCCGGCGGCAACCAGTGGTCTGCCTCGGTGACCCAGGTCTCGAAGAAGCTCCAGGTGCGCCGCGCAAGAATCCCGAGGAACCGGCGCTGCTGCAACGACAGGTCGGCTGGCCGGTGATGCCGCGGGAGCCCAAGCCACCACATGATCGCCGGCGACAGGAGCCACAGCAGCAGGATCGGAGCGGCCACCACCATCGCCGATGGGTGCACTGCCAGCA
Source organism: Lysobacterales bacterium (assembly GCA_038235795.1). Classification (GTDB taxonomy): domain Bacteria; phylum Pseudomonadota; class Gammaproteobacteria; order Xanthomonadales; family Xanthomonadaceae; genus Thermomonas. The sequence continues at coordinate 9,745 of JBBSTP010000037.1, forward strand.
GCGCCGCGGCCGTGGCGATGGCGGTGGCCGGTGCACTCCACATCAGCTGGAAACTGGCGCCCAGGCTGTCATCCAGGCTGCGTTCGACCTCACTGGACGGGCTCCATTGCAGCAAGTGCCGCCCCGAAAGCAAGAGGCGCCACAAGGTGCGCACGATCGCGTCGAGACTGAAGACGGCCTCGAACGGCAGGCACGCCAGGGTCAGTGGAACCTTCAAATAATTGCGCACGACTGCAGCGCCCGCGTGCCTGACGTGCGCGCCAAGTGGCACGTCGACGGGCTTGGCGAAGATGTCGCGGAACGAAGCCACCGAAGGCGGCACCAGCAGGATCGACAGGACCCAGAGCGTCCACGCCCCCGCCGCGGGCGCGAGCAGCCAGCCCATCAACAGCAGGCCCACCATCGCCGCGGGCACCAGGCTGCGCCGCAGGTTGTCCAGCAACTTGCCCTGCGACAGCATCGACAGGGGATTGGACTCCCGGCCACCGTCCCCGCGCGGCGTGGAAGGCAGCAGCCACGGCAGCAGCTGCCAGTCGCCGCGAATCCAGCGATGGCGGCGCTTGACGTCAGCGGCATAGCGCGACGGATAGCCCTCGTAGAGCTGGATATCGCTGACCAGGCCGGCGCGCGCATAGCAGCCTTCCAGCAGGTCGTGACTCAGGATGCGGTTTTCGGGAAAGCGCCCGCCCAACGATTGCTCGAAGGCGTCGACGTCGTAGATGCCCTTGCCGACGAACGAACCTTCGTTGAACAGATCCTGGTAGACGTCAGAGACGGCGCGTGTGTACGGATCGATGCCGGGCTCGCTGCCGTACAGGCGCGTATACCAGGAACGCCGCTGGCCGCTCATGCTGATCCCCACCCGCGGTTGCAGGATCGTGTAACCCGCCGTCACCCGACCCAGGCCTTCATCGAAACGCGCCCAGTTGAGTGGATGCGCCAACGTTCCCACCAACTCGCGCGCGGTGCCGCGCGGCAGGCTGGTATCGGTATCCAGGGTGATGACATAGCGGATGTGGCCGATGGCATCCGGGTTGCCGGCAATTCGCAGGAACTGCCCTGCGCCTGCCGGATCGCGAAGGAAATGGTTGAGGGCAGCGAGCTTGCCGCGCTTGCGCTCATGGCCCATCCACACGCCTTCGCGCGGATTCCATTGGCGCGGACGATGCAGCAGGAAAAAAATGTCATCGCCATCGCTGGCGTGGCGCGCATTCAATGCATCAATTTCCCGTGTCGCGGCTTCCAGCAGCGCCGTATCGCCCTCCAGCACCTCCTGCCCGGCATCGAAGAAATCTGTCAGCAAGGCGAACTTGAGGTGCGCGTCGCGGTTGGCGAGAAACCTCACCTCAAGTGCTTCGGCCAGGTTCCGCAACGTCGCAACGTCGCCGAACATCGTCGGCACCACGACCAGGGTCCGTGCATGCGAGGGAATGCCTTTGGAATAATCCAGCCGAGGCAGCATCCGAGGCGAGGCGAGCAAGGTCGCCGCCCAATTGACCAGCGCCACCCCAAGCTCGCTGAAGGCGATCACGCAGAGCGCAGCCACCAGCCAGACCAGGCCGCGTTCGTTGAGCTCCGAGCGCGCTTCGATCACCAGTCCCGTCGTGAACAACGCCACCACGATCGCGATCGGCGCGGTGTAGGCCAGCAGTGGCACCCGCCGCGCGGTGCGCCGCAACACGTCGCTGAACTGCCCGCGCGCGACCGCAGCCTCAAGTGCCGCACGCCCATCGTCAATGAGGTAGTAGCCCACGTGCCCTGCACTCTGGTCGCCAGTGGAGGCCGCCTGCGCGAGTTCCAGGGCGGCTTGCGCCACCTCGCGCTCGAGCAGATCGTTGCGGCGGGCGATGCGCTCCACCACGTGCCGGTAATGGTCGCGCGTGGCAAAATCCATCGAGCCGTAGGTGCCGTGCGGATCCATGCGCAGCACCTGGTCGACCACGCTCATGGTTTCCACGAATTCGCGCCAGTCCATGGTTCCCAGGAAGCGCAGGCTGCCGATGCTGTTGCTGATCGACACCTGTCCGGTGGCCTGCTGGCGGTTTTCCGACTGCACCATGTGCTCGCTGCTGTGGCCGCCATCGGCCAGCCACTGTTCGAGCCATGTCAGCGGCAGTGCGAGCGCCGACGTCTGTCCCTGCAGGCGGCGCGTCAGCTCGGCCACGAAGGCGCGCGTCATCGGCGGCTGCGAGCGCATCATGTCGGCGATCACCAGCACCAGGCCTTTGGGATCGGACTCCGCCACGCGGGTGAACTCGTCGGCCCATGTATCGGCAAGGTTGCGATCGGCGCGGTCGGACATCACCCGCGCGCCAACCCGGCGCAGGTTCTCGATCAATGCCAGCCGCAACATGATCGGGATGGCCCACAATTCGCCCAGTTTCAACGGCGCCACCGACTGGTAGGCCGCGATGAACCGGCTCAGGCTTTCGGCATCGATGCGCCCGTCGCCGTGCGAAATCGCATTCAACGCGATGTCGTAGACCCGCGGCAGGCCCGCCGACGGTCCCTCCGCGAGCCGCGGCAACTCTCGGCTGTATCCCTTGGGCAGATGCCGCTGCGCAATGCGGACCTGTTCCTCGATCAGGTAGATGTTGTCGAGCAACCACTCGTCGGCCGGAGTCAATTGGCGCCCGTCGCGTGCCGCGGCGCCGAGCATGTCGACGGTCCGCTCAAGGACTTTCTGGTTATCGCTCAACCGGACCAGCAACAGGTCCGCTCCGCGGGACGTGTCAAGTTTGTGCGCCCGCGCCAAGGCGCTGCCATGGCGCTCCATCTGCTCGGCACTGAACAGCTGGGAGCGCAGCGGTGAAGCGCCATGCAGTGGAATTGAGTCGGCCGCGCGCCTGCCGCGGATCAAACGCAATGCCCGCAGCCATGCGCGCACCAAGACACTGCGCGTACTCATGGGCGCAACCCGCGATATCGCGGCAACGCCGGCGGGTCGTCGCCAGCACGCAGCCGTCGCCCAGGCTTGCGTGCGGACACGGGTCCGTCGCCGATCAAGCCTGGTGCCCCATGCGCAGGATCCAGCGATGCGCCTGGCCGTCGTCGCGCAAGGCAATCCGGCTCGGATCGCCCTCTACGGCCTGTCCGTCAAGGGTGGAGGACGACACACCACTCTGGACGTGCGCGGCGTTGTCGACTTCGACCGTGTAGTGCGTCGACCCATGCCGGTAGACCAGGCTGACACCCGGCCATGCCGCGGGAATGCAAGGCGTCATCTGCAGCGTCTGACCGTGCAACCGGAACCCGAGGATGGCCTCGAGCCCGGCGCGATACAGCCAGCCGCCCGATCCCGTGTACCAGGTCCAACCACCCCTGCCGACATGCGGCGCCACCGAGTAGACATCGGCGCATGCCACGTAGGGTTCGACCCGGTAGCGGGCGAGCTTGTCCGGCGAATCGGCATGGCCAATCGGATTGAGCATCGAGAACAACGCACCGGCGTGATCGCCCTGGCCGAGCACAGAGAATGCAAAGATCGACCAGATCGCGCCATGCGTGTATTGACCCCCGTTCTCGCGCAAGCCGGGCGGATATCCCTTGATGTAGCCGGGCTCGGTGGGGCCGTCATCGAATGGCGGGGTGAACAGCAAGGCCAGCTTCTCGTCCTCCAGCAACAGGTGGTCGCGCACCGACTGCATCGCCCGCGCGACATGCGGTCGATCGGTCGCACCCGCCATCGCGCTCCACGACTGGGCGATGGTATCGATCCTGCACTCTTCACTTTTGGCCGAGCCAAGCGGCGTGCCGTCGTCGTAATACCCGCGGCGATACCACTCACCGTCCCAGCCGGCGTCTTCGACCGTCCTGCGCAGCGAGGCAGCATGTTCGCGCCAACGGCTCACCCGCATGTCGTCGCCGCGTGCCTCGGCGAACCGGATGTAGGCATCGATGGTGGCGACCAGCAACCAGACCAGCCAGACACTTTCGCCGCGGCCCTCATCGCCGACGCTGTTCATGCCGTCGTTCCAGTCGCCGGTCCCGATCAGCGGCAGGCCATGCGCGCCAAGTTCCAGGCTTACGTCGATCGCACGCGCACCGTGCTCATAGACGCTGGCAGTTTCGTCGCTGGTCCCCGGCGTGAAGAACGCTTCGAGCTGCCCGTCCTTGAGTACCTCTCCCTCCAGGAATGGCACGCTTTCCTCCAGGACAGTGCCATCGCCGGTCGTATCCACGTAATGCGCGGCGACATAGGGCAGCCAAAGCCGGTCGTCGCTCATCCGGGTGCGGATGCCCTGTCCGTTTGGCGGCAGCCACCAGTGCTGGACATCGCCTTCGGGGAACTGGCGTCCCGCTGATCGCACGATATGTTCACGGGCCAGCTCAGGACGCGCGACGCACAGCGACATCACGTCCTGCAACTGGTCGCGGAATCCGTAGGCGCCGCTGGACTGGTAGTAGGCGCTGCGGGCCCAGAGCCGGCAGCCGAGCGACTGGTACAGCAGCCAGTCGTTGACCAGGATATCCAGCGC
>JBBSTP010000038.1:0-14030 GCA_038235795.1 Lysobacterales bacterium
GCATCCAGCGACCGCACCCGGCCCCGCGTTGATGTATTTGTAGTGGCACCACACCGCGAAGTCGGCGCCGCTATCGTGCAATTGCAGCGGCACGTTGCCTGCGGCATGGGCCAGGTCGAAGCCGACGATCGCGCCGGCGGCGTGGCCAAGGCGCGTGATTTCCTTCAGGTCGAAGGCCTGCCCGGTGCGGTACTGCACGCCCGGCCAAAGGACCAGCGCGAGCTGTGGCCCATGTTCGGCGATGGCGCGCTCGATTGCCTGCATCGAGATGGTGCCGTCGGTCTCGTCCGGCGCAACTTCGATCAGGGTCAGATGCGGCGGCAAGCCGCGATATTTGAGCTGGGATTCAACTGCGTAGCGGTCCGAGGGAAAGCTGCCGGCCTCGATCAGGATCGCCGTGCGCTCGATTGTCGGTTGGTAGAAACTGACCATCATCAAGTGCAGGTTGACGGTCAGTGAGTTCATCGCCACCACTTCGTGCGGCTGTGCGCCGACGACCTGCGCCAGCGGTTCACGCACTAGCTCGTGGTAGGTCATCCACTGCGCGTTGCCGGTGAAATGTCCTTCCACACCTTCATTCGCCCACTTATCCAGCACTTCGTCGAGGTACGCGCGCGCGCCTTTGGGCTGCAGGCCCAGCGAATTGCCGACGAAGTAGGCCTGGTCGCGCCCATCGTACTGCGGCAAGTGGAACTCGCTGCGGAAATGACGCAACGGATCGGCGGCGTCCCGTGCGTTGGCGTAGTCGTCAGTGAAAAAATCCGTCATGCAAACCTCGAGGCGGGCAGGTCCAGCCATTCCAGCGCAGTGCCGTGGTAAAGCCGTGCTCGGTCGACGTCGTTTAATTGCAGGCGTTCGATACCTTCGCCTGGCGATTGCTCGCCGAGCGGAAACGGGTAGTCGGTGCCCATCATCACCCGGTCGGTGCCGCAGACCTCCAGCAGATAACGCAGCGCGGCATCGTCGGCGACCCAGGAATCGAAGTACAGGCGCTTCAGATACTCACGCGGGTTGCGAAAGTTGTCGGTCGCAACCAAGTCGGGGCGCATGTTGAAGCCATGTTCGATGCGGCCGATCGTGTAGGGAAACGCGCCGCCACCATGGGCCAGGCAGATGCGCAGTTTCGGCAGCCGTTCCAGCACGCCGCCGAAGACGAGACAGCACGCCGCGCGCGATTGCTCGGCGGGCATTCCGACCAGCCACGGCAGCCAATACTTCGGCATCGAATCGGTGCCCATCATGTCCCACGGATGCACCAGGATCGCCGCGCCAAGTTCGCTGGCGGCCTCGAAGAATTCGAACAATTCCGGCGCGTCCAGGTTCCAAGCGCCCACGTGCGAGCCGATCTGCACGCCCTGCAGGCCGAGCTCGTCCATGCAACGTTCCAGTTCCCGCACCGCCAGTGACGGACTCTGCAGCGGCACCGTGCCGATCCCGGCACAATGCCGTGGAAACTCGCGGCAGGCTTTGGCCATGTGGTCGTTGAGCGCGCGATGCAGCTCAAGCGCGTGGTTGGCCTTGGCCCAATAGCTGAACATCACCGGCACCGTGCTCAGCACCTGCACCTGCACGCCGAATCCCGCGAACTCGTCGATGCGGATTTGCGGGTCCCAGGTCTTGGCCCAGATCTCGCGGAAGAACTTGCCATCCTTGTAAATGCGGCTTCGGCCGTCGTCGCCGTGGTGGATCACCGGGAAGCGGTTGTCGCCGTACTTGCTGGCGAGGTCCGGCCAGTCCTTTGGCAGGTAGTGCGCGTGGGTGTCGATCTTGAGCATGTTCGAGCTCGTCATGTCAGGTGATGTCCGCCCGTGAATCCGCCTGCATTTCATAGCGCGTCGGGCGCGGGTTGAGCGTCCCGCACCGGCTGCAGGTGCGCAGGGCGTCGCTGCGGTAGAACGCCTCGAATACGCGGAAGAAATCCTGTTCGATGTCGACCAGATGGAAGAATTCCTCGTAGACCTTGTTGTTGCAGTTCACGCAGAACCACATCAATGCATCGTCTTCGTGCGGCAGGCGCTTGCGTTCGATTACCAGGCCCACCGAGCCCGGCATGCGCTGCGGCGAATGCGGGACGTGCGGCGGCAGGTAGAACATTTCGCCGGCACTGATCGGGATGTCGCGCGGCGTACCCTGATCGCCATCAAAGTCTTCCTGGATGCGCAGGACCATCTCGCCTTCGAGCTGGTAGAACCATTCGGGGCCATCCTCGAAGTGGTAATCGGTGCGTGCATTCGGGCCGCCGACGATCATCACGATGTAATCGCCATCGACAATGCATTTGTTGCCGACCGGCGGCTCGAGCAGGTGCCGGTGTTCGTCGATCCAGGCCCGCAGGTTGATGGGATTAGGCAGCGACATGGACTACTCCTTTAGCGCCGCGACGCACTTGAGTTCAATTGCTATCGGAGTTGGCAACGCGCTGATGCCGAGCGTGGTCCGACACGGCGCCGTGCCTGCATCGGGAAAAAATTCCTTCCACACCGCGTTGTAGGCCTTGAAATCGCGGGCCATGTCGGTGAGATAGACGGTCACGTCGACCAGGTCGTCCCAGCGCGCGCCGCTTGCGTTGAGCACCGCGTGCACGTTGGAAAACACCGCACGCGCCTGCGCCTCGATGTCGTACTTGCGCACGCGGCCATCGGCGAAATAATCGTTGCCGACGATCGCGTCGGTGGACGGATCGCGTGGACCGATCCCGGACAGGAACAGCAATTGGCCAACACGGCGCGCATGCGGATAGCTGCCAACCGCTTTCGGGGCGTCGCCAGCCTGGATCACGCCGTTTTGCATCGGGCCGGCCATCAACGGTCCTCCCGGTCGCAGCTGATCGCATCCAGTGCGGCCGTGTATTGCGGTTCCAGTGCAGTCGGCGTGTTCACATCCAGGCCCAGGTCGTGCACGAGGCCATCGCGCAGGGTGTACACCCAGCCATGCACGGAGAGTGGCTGTCCGCGCGACCATGCATCCTGCACGATGGTGGTCTGGCACACATGGGCGACCTGCTCCAACGCGTTGAGTTCGCACAATCGGTCATGGCGCAGGCGCGGGCCTTCAATCCCCTCGAGCAAGGATGCATGCTTGACCGCTACATCGCCGACATGGCGGATCCAGTTGTCGGCCAGACCCACCCGCATCTGGGTCAATGCCGCGTGCACGCCGCCGCAGCCGTAATGACCGACCACCAGGATGTGCTCGACCTTGAGCACGTCGACCGCAAACTGGATCACCGACAGGCAATTGAGGTCGGTGTGCACCACCACATTGGCGATATTGCGATGGACGAAGACCTCGCCGGGATTCAGGTCGACGACCTGGTTTGCGGGCACCCGCGAATCCGAGCAGCCGATCCACAGGTATTTCGGTGCCTGCTGCGTCGACAGGCGTTCGAAAAACCCCGGATCCTCGCGCGAGACGCGTTCGGCCCAGTCGCGGTTGTTGCGCAGTAATTGGTCGAGTGCCGTCATGCGAGGTCGCCCATTAAAGTTGGATGCCAACGTTGCGGGATTCAGTGAAGAAACGCATTGCTTCCATACCGCCTTCGCGACCATGCCCGGACTGACCGCTGCCGCCGAACGGCGTGCGCAGATCGCGCATCAGCCACGTGTTGATCCAGACGATGCCGACGCGCAAGTCCGCGGCGAGACGATGAGCGCGGGACAGGTCACGAGTGAATACCGATGCCGACAAGCCGTAATCACTGGCATTGGCAAGCGCCAGGGCTTCGTCATCGTTATCGAAGGCTTGCAGGGTGACGACAGGCCCGAAGATTTCTTCGCGATTGGTCGTGCATTCCGGACCGAGCCCTTCGATCACCGTCGGCATGACGTACCAGCCCCGACCATCAATTGGGTTGCCACCGCAAAGTACATTGCCACCCTCGTCTTTCGCCCGACCGATCGCGGCCAGCACCTTGTCGTACTGCGCCTGCGACACCAGCGGCCCGATCTGGGTAGTTCCATCCATTGGATCTCCGATGCGAAGGGCTTGCACGCGCTCGACGAATGCGCTGCGGAATTCGTCATAGATCGATCTCTCTACCAGCAGGCGGGAACCACACAAGCAGATTTGGCCGCTGTTCTGGAACGCGCTGCGCGTCAAGATGTCGAGGTCCTGTCGCCAGTCGCTGTCGGCAAATATCATGGTTGCGTTCTTGCCGCCCAATTCAAGCGAAAATTTCTTCAACATCGGCGCAACGATGCCCGCAATCCCGCGGCCAACCGCGCTGCTGCCGGTAAAACTTATCGCTTTGATGTCGGGATGGCGGACGATCGCTTCGCCGGCGCCCGGGCCACGCCCATGCACGATGTTCAGCACGCCGGGGGGAAACCCGATCTTTACCAGCAGCTTGGCCAGCAGGGTGGCGCTGTGCGGCGTCACTTCCGATGGCTTGGCAACCACTGTGTTCCCGGCTGCGAGAGCCGGCGCGATTTTCCAGGTGAACAGGTATAGCGGCAGGTTCCACGGACTGATACAGCCGACCACGCCCAGCGGCAGGCGCAGGGTGTAATTCAGGCCAGCTTGGCCGTGGTGGGATTCGCTGGAAAACTGGGTGGCGGCGTGCGCGAAGAAGCGCAAGTTGCTGACCGCGCGCGGGATCTCGATGACGCGTGCCAGTGCGATTGGTTTTCCACTATCGCGGGTTTCGGCTTCAGCGAAAGCGTCCATGCGCGTTTCCAGCGCGTCGGCGAGTTTTTCAAGCCAGCGCGCACGTTCGCTGTTTGGCAGCGCAGACCAGGCGGGGAATGCGGCTCGCGCTGCAGCCACAGCGGCATCGACATCGGCCGCATCACCATCTGCGACCTGGGCGATGACATTGCCGGTGGAGGGATCAAACACATCCAGCCACTGCCCGTTGCCGGGTTCGACCGCGTCGCCATTGATCCAGTGCCGGTAGCGTTGCATCCGCCTAGTGTACCGGCGCCGGAAAGCGCGGTCAGATGGACTGCATGCGTCCGCCGTCGACCGCGATCGACTGGCCATTGACGTATGCGGCGGCAGGCGAGCACAGGAAGGCGATCATGCCGGCGATCTCGCCAGCATCGGCGAAGCGGCCGGCCGGCACCGTGGCCAGCATGCCGTTGGCGACGTCGTCCTGCGATTGACCGGAGGCCTTGCTGCGGTCGGCCAGGATCTGCTCCAGCCGCTGCGTGCGCGTATAACCGGGCAGGACATTGTTGACGGTGATGCCGACCGCGCCGAGTTCCCTGGATAGCGTCTTCGCCCAACTTGCCACCGCGCCGCGGATGGTGTTGGACACGCCGAGGTTGGCGATGGGTTCGTACACCGAGGTCGAGATCACATTGACGATGCGTCCCCATTGCGCGCCTCGCATACCTGGCAGCACCGCCTGCAGCAGGCTCTGGTTGGCGACCAGGTGCTTGTTGAAGGCATCGAGGTAAGCGCCGATCTCTGCGGTGTGCGCGGCACCGCCCGGCGGGCCGCCGGTGTTGTTGACCAGGATGTGCAGCGGGCGATCCGCTGCCAGTGCCGACACCGACTGGCTCAGCTCGAAGGTCTGCGCGACATCGGCCACGAGATAACCATGTTGCTGGTTGCCAGTGCAGGGCAGGGTCGCCACCGCTTCGGCCATCGCGTTTTCGCGACGGGCGAGCAGGGTCACGCTGGCGCCAAGCTGCGCGAGTTCCAATGCGGCGGCGCGGCCGATGCCCTCAGAGCCGCCGCAGACCAGCGCGTGCTTGCCAGTGAGGTCCAGGTCCATCAGGCGCGTGCTCCCAGCGACTGGATCATGCGCGGACGCAAGGCCTCGTCGTCCTTTGCTTGCGGCGGCGTGAGTTCTCGCGCTGCGAAGCCGCGTTCCAGCGCATCCTCATCGTCCAGGCCGTCAAGCGCGATGAACTCGGCATCCATGAGCGCCGCGCGCGCCGTATCCAGGCTGTCGTAGGCCAATGTGTTGCCATCACTGTCGAAGACCTCGGCGGTGCCGGCCTCGCGCTCGCGCAGGCGCGCCCAGACGATCGTGCGGCCAAGCGTGGCCAGCCACCAGGTGTCGTGCATTGCCTCGTTATCGGCATCATTCATTTCAAACCCTCGGCGAGCAGCCAAAGCAGTCCGCCCGTCGCCAGGCCGAACACGATCACCAGCAGCGAGATCCGGGATGGCGTGGTCAATCCGGTCAGGTTGCGGTCGGGGATGCCGCGGTATTCGGCGCGCAGCAGCCAAAGCAATGCACGCGGCTTGAGGAAGGCGCCCTCCCCGAGGACCGCAGTGATCTGTGGATGACGATCGCGGATATGTACCAGCGCCAACGGCCAGAAGATCACGAACGCGCAGGCACCGGCGATGGCGGTGGCCAGCGAGGTCAATGCAAGGAACAGGATGAGGTCGGGATCCATCAATCAGGTCGTCCTTTCTCAGAACTCGGCTTGGCCAGGTGCGCGCGGATAAGCGATCGCATCACGGATGTTCGACAGCCCGCAGACGTAGACCACCAGGCGTTCGAAGCCCAGGCCGAAGCCGGCATGCGGCACGCTGCCGTAGCGGCGGAAATCCCGGTACCAGCTGTAATGCACGGGATCCAGTCCGAACTGCGCCATGCGTGCGTCCAGCACGTCCAGGCGTTCCTCGCGCTGGCTGCCGCCGATGATCTCGCCAATGCCGGGTGCCAGCACGTCCATCGCCGCGCAGGTCTTGCCGTCATCATTCAGGCGCATGTAGAACGCCTTGATCTGCTCCGGGTAATTCATGACCACCACCGGCCGGCCAACATGTTCCTCGGTCAGCCAACGCTCGTGCTCGGTCTGCAGGTCCAGGCCCCATTCGACCGGGAACTCGAACTTCTTGCCACTGGCCTGCAGCAGCTTGATCGCATCGCCGTACTCGATGCGCTCGAATGGCGCGTTGATGAAGGCCTCGAGTTTGGTGATCGCATCTTTCTGCACGCGCTCGGCGATGAACGCCATGTCGTCGCCGCGCTCCTCGAGCACCGCGCGGAACAGGTACTTGAGGAAGTCTTCGGCGAGGTCGGCATCGTCATTGAGGTCGGCGAACGCGATCTCCGGCTCGATCATCCAGAACTCGGCCAAATGGCGCGTGGTATTGCTGTTCTCGGCGCGGAAGGTCGGGCCAAACGTGTAGACCTTGCTCAGCGCCAGGCAGTAGGCCTCGACATTCAGCTGGCCGGACACGGTCAGGAAGGTTTCCTTGCCGAAGAAATCGCGACTGAAGTCGATATCGCCTTTGCCGTCGCGTGGCAGGTTGGCCATGTCCAGGGTCGAGACCCGGAACATCTGGCCCGCGCCTTCGGCGTCGGAGGTGGTGACGATCGGCGTCGAGATCCAGTAGAAGCCGCGCTCGTCGAAGAAGCGATGCACCGCCATCGACAGGCAGTGGCGGATGCGCGTGACCGCACCGAAAAGGTTGGTGCGCGGACGCAGATGGGCGAATTCGCGCAGGTATTCCAGTGAATGCTGCTTGGGCTGCATCGGGTAGGTGAGGGGGTCCTCGACCCAGCCGCAGACGTCGAGCTGAGATACCTGGATTTCAAAGCTCTGGCCTTGCCCCTGCGACTTGACCAGATTTCCGGTGGCGATGAGCGAGCAACCGGTGGTCAGGTGCTTCACCTCGGATTCGTAATTGGGAAGCGTGTCCGGTACGACCAGTTGGATCGGCGCGAAGCAGGACCCGTCGCTTAGGTGGACGAAGCTCAACCCGGCCTTGGCGTCGCGCCGGGTGCGCACCCAGCCACGCACGGTGACCTGGCCGCCTTCGGGCACATGCCCGGCAAGCGCCTGGTCGACACTGATCGTTGTCATCCTGAAATCCTGCCCATCTTGAAATCCTGCCAGTCAAGCGCGACGTAAGCCATGCAGTTTACCGGAGCTACATCGTTTCCTCTTAGAATCGGCACATGGCCATCTCACTGACCCAAACCGCCCACGACCGCATCCGCGGTTACCTCGATGCCGATTCCGCGGCCCTGGGCCTGCGCTTCGGCGTCTCCCGCACCGGTTGTTCCGGCTGGGGCTACAAGGCCGACATGGCCCGCGAGGAAGGTGCAACCGACACGGTGTTCAACGCCGATGGCGTAAGCATCTTTGTTGATGCCGACAGCCTGCCGCTGGTGGATGGCACCGAGATTGATTTCATCAAGCAGGGCCTGAATGAGCAGTTCGTGTTCCGCAACCCGAACGTGGCCGGGGAATGCGGCTGCGGGTCGAGTTTCACCACGGACGCCGACAAAGCCGCCTGACCGGGCAATCGCGCGGAATTTGCGCGCAAGTCATTGATTCGCCATAATGGCCGGCTCCCGCTTCGTCAAGTACGTGGCGGGATCACTTGCCCGAACGCGCCTGCCAGCATTGCTGCAGGTGGCCGAGGGCTTTCCAGTCCGGCTTCGCGCCGGCCGATATCCACAAGGAACGACAATGCGTCAATACGAAATCGTATTCCTGGTCCATCCGGACCAGAGCGAGCAAGTCCCGGCCATGATCGAGCGCTACAAGAGCGCGATTGAAACCGGCAATGGCAAGATCCACCGCCTGGAAGATTGGGGCCGCCGGCAGTTGGCGTATCCGATCCAGAACCTGGTCAAGGCCCACTACGTGCTGATGAACGTGGAATGCGAGCAGGCCGTGCTCGACGAAATGGTCGAGGGTTTCCGCTTCAACGACGCGGTGCTGCGTCACCTGGTGATGCGCCGCGACGATGTGGTGACCGAGCAGTCCCTGATCATGAAGAGCAAGGACGAAAAGGGTGACAAGCCCGAGCGCAGCGAGCGACGTCGCCGTGACGACGACAACGATGGTGGCGGCAACAACAAGGATGACGCCAGCACCGATAACGCCGACGACACCGCCGAAGCTGCCTGAGCGGCTCGCTCACCTCTTTCCAAGTACGAAGGAACACACCCATGTCCAAGTTCTTCCGCCGCCGCAAGTTCTGCAAGTTCACCGCCGAGGGCGTGACCGAGATCGACTACAAGGATCTCAACACCCTGCGCCAGTACCTGACCGAGAACGGCAAGATCGTGCCGAGCCGCATCACCGGTACCAAGTCGAAGTATCAGCGCCAGCTGCAAAGTGCAGTGAAGCGCGCGCGTTTCCTGGCGCTGATCCCCTACACCGACAACCACAACGTCTGATTGCTGCGCCAGCTCGGTCTGGCGTTGTTGCCGGGCCGGTTCGCGCCTAGCCAGCCCATCGCTGGCTTTGCAATCTCGCGCTTCGATACATATTAATCCCGTCCATTCGGACAGCACACGTTGCGGGCGATGACCTGCTAACGAATACGGAGCAAGACCATGCAACTCATTCTTCTGCAGAAAGTCGTCAACCTCGGCAACCTTGGTGACAAGGTCGACGTGACGCCGGGCTACGGTCGCAACTTCCTGGTGCCGCAGGGCAAGGCGGTGCCGGCCACCGCCGCCAACCTGGCCGAGTTCGAAGCCAAGCGTGCCGATTACGAGGCCAAGGCGGATGCCGCGCTTGAAGCCGCCACCGAGCGCCAGGGCAAGCTGGAAGGCGCCAGCGTGACCATCCCGGCCAACGCTTCGACCGAAGGCAAGCTGTACGGTTCTGTCGGCCCGCGCGAGATTGCGGAAGCCGTCACCAAGCAGCTCGGTGTCGAAGTCGGCAAGTCGGAAGTGGTGATGGGCGAAGGCCCGCTGCGTCACACCGGCGAGTTCGAGGTCATCGTGCACATGCACGCGGACGTCGAGTCGAAGATCAAGGTCATCGTGGTGCCGGAAGCGGCGTAAGCCAGTCGTCAGCGAATGATCCGGGACGGGTGCCGCAAGGTGCCCGTTCTCGTTTGAGCGTGGCAATCGCAGGATTTGCGACGGACCCGTGTGAATAATGGACTTATCCACAGCTTGTGACGTCGCGCGTCCACAGGACGAGTCCCTACGATAGTCGCCATCGAACAAGAACAAACGGTTCGCGATGACGAGCCGAACAGGGGAGTGGCGTTTCTGATGAGTGCACGCACGGGCTTGCGTACGGACGGTTTCAACGCGCGTAGCGACAGCCGGATCGAGGCGTTGCGGGTGCCTCCGCAGTCGGTCGACGCTGAACAGGCGGTGCTGGGCGGGCTGATGCTTGACCCAAGTGCATTTGATCGCATCGCCGACATGGTGGTCGACACCGACTTCTACCGCCGCGACCACCAGTTGATCTACCGCGCAATCCGCGAGTTGGCCGAAAAGAGCAAGCCCTTCGATGCGGTGACCCTGGGCGAATGGTTCGATTCGCAGGGCATCATCGAGCAGGTCGCAGGCGGCGCCTACCTGATCGAGCTCGCCAGTACCACGCCCAGCGCGGCCAACATCAAGGCCTATGCCGAGATCGTGCGCGATAAGGCGGTGTTGCGCCAGCTGATCGATGTGGGGACCGGCATCGTCAATGACGGCTTCCAGCCGGAGGGTCGCGATAGCGCCGAATTGCTGGCCAAGGCAGAGCAGGAAGTCTTCGCCATCGCCGAAGCCGGCGCGCGTGGCCGCCAGGATTTCACCCCGGTGCGCAAGGCGCTGATCGAGGCATTTGATGTCTTGCAAACGCGCAACCAGAACGGTGGTGGCATTACAGGCCTTTCCACCGGCTATACCGCGTTTGACGAAATGACCGCAGGCCTGCAGCCGACCGACCTGGTGATCCTCGCTGCGCGTCCGGCGATGGGCAAGACCACGTTGGCACTGAACATCGCCGAAGCCGCTGCGATCCAGTCCAAGAAGTCAGTGGCGGTGTTCTCCATGGAAATGTCGGCCAGCCAGCTGGCGCTGCGCCTGATTTCCTCGGTCGGTCGGGTCAACGCGACCCGCCTGCGCACCGGCCAGCTGGAGGACGAGGACTGGAGCCGCGTCTCCAGCGCGATCCAGATCATGAAGGACGTCAAGATCTTCATTGACGACACCCCGGCGCTCTCGCCGGACGTGCTGCGCGCCAAGTCGCGCCGGCTCAAGCGCGAGCACGATGTCGGGTTGATTGTGATCGACTACCTGCAACTGATGGCCGTGCCCGGCAACAGCGAGAACCGCGCCACCGAGATTTCCGAGATCAGCCGATCACTCAAGGGCCTTGCCAAGGAACTGAACGTGCCGGTCATCGCGTTGTCGCAGCTCAACCGTTCGCTGGAAACGCGCACCGACAAGCGCCCGGTGATGGCCGACTTGCGCGAGTCCGGCGCGATCGAGCAGGACGCCGACGTCATCGTGTTCATCTACCGCGACGAGTACTACAACAAGGAAGCCTCGCCCGACAAAGGCTTGGCCGAGATCATCATCGGCAAGCAGCGTAACGGCCCGACCGGCTCGTTCAAGCTCAAGTTCTTCGGCGAATACACCCGCTTCGACAACCTGGCCCACGATACCGTGGGCAGCTTCGAGTAGCTGCAAACGTTCGGAACAAGGCCGTGTATGGCGTGGGGAGTGGCGGGTGTTTGCGCAGCGGCATTTCGAGCCGCGTAGCGAATGCCCGCCACTGCTCACGTGGGCAGGCCACGTCGGAAACTGGATATGGTCGAATAGCGGCATGAGCGAGCTCCTCAGCCAGCGCCCGACCCGCATCAAAGTCGACCTTGATGCAATCTCCCACAACCTGCGCGCGATCCGCAGGCATGTCGGCGTGCCGGTGATGGCCATCGTCAAGGCCAATGCCTATGGCCACGGCCTGGTGCCGGTGGCGCTGCACTTGCAGGCACAAGGCGTCGAGCAGCTTGGCGTGGCGTTCGTGGAGGAGGGCATCGCGCTGCGCAATGCGGGCGTCACCGTGCCGATCCTGGTGCTGGGAGGCATCTTCGGCCCGCAGGTGGCGCATTTCATCCGCCATGACCTCGAAATCACCGTGTCCTCGCTGGACAAATTGCGCCAGGTCGAAGCGGCGGCGCAGGCGCTTGACCGCAAGGCGGTGATCCACCTGAAAATCGACACCGGCATGGAGCGGGTCGGTGTACACAGCTACTCCTGCCGAGCCTTTATAGAGGCTGCGCTGGCCTCGCGTTGGTGTGAACTGAAAGGCATCTATTCGCACCTGGCCTGCGCCGACGATCCGGCATCGTCGATGACCGCACTGCAGTTGCAACGGTTTCTTGAAGCCTGTGCGCATATCGAGCGTGCAGGCGCACCGATGCCGCTGCGCCACCTCGCCAATACCGGAGGCGTACTGCATTTCCCGGAGACCTATCTGGACCTGGTGCGTCCCGGCATCCTCATGTACGGCGTGCTGCCGGACCCGGCATCGCAAGCGACGATCGACGTGCGGCCGGCGCTGTCGCTGGTTTCGCAAGTGGTGTACTTCAAGGTGGTCAAGGCCGGCCACGCGGTCAGTTATGGCGCGACCTGGGCGCCGGCGGCCGATACCCGCGTCGTGACCATCCCGATCGGTTACGGCGATGGCTATCCGCGATCGCTGTCTTCGCGCGGGCAGGTGTTGATACGGGGTGGGCGGCATCCGCTGGTGGGTCGCGTATGCATGGACCAGTTCATGGTCGACATCGGCAATGCAAGCGCCTGGAACGAAGACGAGGTGGTATTGATCGGCAGTCAGGGAGATGCTCGCCTCAGCGTGGAAGGGCTCGCGCTGGCCGCCGGCACGATTCCCTATGAAATCCTTACCGGCCTTAATGGACGCATCCCGCGTGAGTACACGCGTTGCCCTGTGGCTTGAAGCGACAACGGCACCTTAACCACGGTTGCCGCGTTCACATTCGAGCCACGTACCGGCTACTAGCCTGTAGCACGTATTCAGGGTTCGCCTGAAGACATCCACAGACCGGGAGCCTATCCGCATGAACAATCAGCTCAAGCTTGCAGTGCTTGCTGCCACCCTCACCGTCTTCTCGTCGGGCTGCGCCACCTATACGGGCCAGACCAATGATCCGAATGACCCCAACCGTACCCAGCGCGGCGCGCTGATTGGCGCGGCCATTGGCGCGGCTGCAGGCCTGCTCAGCGGCGGCGATGCAGTCGAACGCCGCCAGCGCGCGTTGGTGGGTGTAGGCGTGGGCGCATTGGCCGGTGGCGCAGTAGGTGCCTATCAGGATCGCCAGGAAGCGGATCTTCGCCGTGCCACCGTCGGCACTGGCATTGATGTCACCCGCGATGGCGACGTCATCAAGCTCAACCTGCCGGACGGCGTGACCTTCGACTTCGCCAAGTACAACCTGAAGCCGCAGTTCTACCCGGCGCTCAACACCGTTGCCTCGACGCTGAAGGAATACAACCAGACGATCGTCGAGGTCAGCGGCCACACCGATAGCGTGGGTTCCGATGCCGCCAACCAGACATTGTCGGAGCGCCGTGCGAACGCCGTGGCCAGCTATCTGATCGGGCAGGGCGTGATCCGCGAGCGCTTCGAGATCGTCGGCATGGGCGAACGTTACCCGATCGCCAGCAACGACACCGATTCGGGCCGCGCGCTTAATCGCCGTGTCGAAATCCGCCTGCTGCCGCTGCAGTCGTAATCTTGCGCTGGCTGAGTTGCGCTAGCTGAACTGTTTGACGCACGGGCCGCATCGCGGCCCGTGTTGTTTGCGGCGCCCCTCTTGTGGTTGCGACATCCGCCCCTATACTGATCCAGTCAGTCTTATCGACGTTCCCGGGGGTGCACTGGCTTCGACGGGGGTTGCGAAATGACTTGGCGCATGCCGAGGGGGTAGCTTTCCTCGTTAATCCAGCTGCAAAAACTCAGACGCCAACGACGACGTCTACGCTCTAGCCGCTTAAGGCTGAGTCCCGAACCCACTTGTGTCTGTGCTCGTGGATGTAGGGTCATCATCACAGGATCGTAGCCGGCGGCGACCCGTCAACCGGCTCCTAAAACAAAGCGGGTGTGGATGACGGTGTGCCTCGCACGTTGTGTTGCCGCCATTCGAGATCAAACAACGAGCTAAGCATGTAGTGCCGGGCATGGAGTACCTTCGGACGGCGGTTCGATTCCGCCCACCTCCACCATTTCAAGTTCCAAACCATCGAACGGGTCGCTCATGCGGCCCGTTTTTTTTGTATGACTGTGTCTTGACGTATAGCCGTTATCCTTCCGGCATGTCCACGTCCCCCGCCTCCGCGCAGGAGTTGCCGA
>JBBSTP010000039.1:0-13966 GCA_038235795.1 Lysobacterales bacterium
GCGATTTTGTTCCTCTATAGGGAAGTTCTTCGCCAGCAACTGGACTGGATGGAGAACGTGATCCGGGCCAAGAAACCGCGACGCTTGCCAACGGTACTGGCGCGCAGCGAGATACGGGTGTTGCTGGCGCAGATGGATGGCCGGCCGAGGATGTTGGCGAGCGTGCTGTATGGAACCGGGCTACGCCTTCTGGAGTGCCTGCGCCTGCGGGTCAAGGACGTGGATTTCGCCCGCAACGAGATCACCGTGCGCAACGGCAAGGGCGGCAAGGACCGGCGCACGCTGTTGCCGCGCTCGCTGGTAGAGCCGTTGCGGCAGGAAATCGAACGTGCGCAGGTGCTGCATGCGCAGGACTTGGCGGCGGGTTTTGGGGTGGTCTACTTGCCCTACGCGCTGGAGCGGAAGTATCGCAAGGCGAATCGAGAATTTGCTTGGCAGTATGTGTTCCCGGCGCTCAGCCGTTCGGTGGATCCACGCGACGACGTCGAACGCCGTCACCATGTCAGTGAAGGCGTGGTGTCACGTGCATTGAAACAGGCGCGGGAGCGTGCCGGAATCGCCAAGCCGGTGACGGCGCACACCCTGCGGCATTCATTCGCGACGCATCTGCTTGAGTCTGGCTACGACATCCGCACCATCCAGGAATTGCTCGGCCACAAGGACTTGGCTACGACCCAGATCTATACGCATGTACTCAATCGTGGTGCGAGCGGCGTACTCAGTCCGCTCGATCAGCCTTGATGACGATTACGGCGTGGCGCCGATCGAGAGCGTGGCCTTTGGACCGATGCCGCGTTCCAGCGATACCAGGGTCAGGGTGCGTCCGCCGATGCGCGCGCTGGTGGCGCCGCCCTTGGAGCTGGTGTGCAAGCGCAGGTCACGAGCGCTGCTGTTGGCCGGCTTCCAGCGCAAGGCTATTTCGGCGTCGCCCTCCCAGATGCATTGCACACTAGGCGCACAGCGCGAGTCATTAATGAGGCTGGTGTAGCTGAGCCGGCTGCCGTCGCTGAGTTGTGTGGTGTCTCCCAGGCCCAAGCGGATGCGGCTGTCGTCTGCAGTCGGCTGACTTGACCCGTCGGGGGTCGGCTTGGCTATGTTGCCGGTGGCAGCGCAGGCGACGGGTAGCAGCACGATCACGGCGAGCATGGCGGGCAGGCGGGTCATGGAGGCAGTCCTCGCGGGCGGTCCGGGCAGGTTGCCGGCAACGGTGTTAAAGATACGCCTGGGCGTCGGGGTCGCGATGCGAGGCACTGCGATCCGCCAGTCTGGTTGGCTCCGGCAACCGATACTTGCCCACAAAGCGCATCACCAGTTCGGGTGCGGACGCCATGGCGACGCGGTGCCCGGGAGAGATGATGAGTGGCAGGCAGCCGGGCTTGCTGCGCAGGATCCAGCCGATCTGCTCGCGGCCATCGCGCAACGGGGTGAACGCGCCGCGCATGTCGTGCAGGTTGGTGCGACTTTCACCGATCAGGATTTGCCGGGCCACGCCAATGCTCGGCAAGCCCGTGACCACCCCGAAGTGGGCGGCGATGCCGAGCCGGCGCGGATGCGCGATGCCATGGCCATCGACCAACGCCAGGTCCGGCGCGTGTGGAAGTCGACCCAGCGCGGCGAGCATGGCCGGCAACTCCCGGAAGCTCAGAAAGTCGGGCATCTGGGTCACGCGCGTGGTCAGTCGCGCCACTTCACTGGCGATGATTTCACTGGTCTCGGCATCCAGCATCACTGCGCAGGCGAGGGTGGTCGCGCCGCTATCCTCGGAGCCGACACTGAACCCCGCAACGGTGTGCAAGGGCTTGGCGAATTGGTCGCGTAACACCACCTGCCTGGCGAGTTCAGATTGCAGCGCCCGCACGGCAGCAAGGTCGCCCGGCCAAGTGGGGTAGGTGCTGATGTCGAGGTCGTCGGTCAACCGACGCTCGACCATGTCGCATCGGGGCAAGGCGCCGTCACGTCAATGCTTGGCGGCGCCTGCCGGCAAGTGCAACCCGGACAACGCTTGCCGCGTATCCATTTCCAGCCGGTGGTCACCTTGGGTGTCGTGGTAAGTAACGACCACCTGCTGCGGGGATGGCGACAACGGGTAGAACAGGTCAAGCAAGGCCTCGGTGCCCGCGGCGAGCGTCAACGGCAGCGAGGTAGCTCGGTCCTCGATGCGGTCGTGGACTCTGCCGTTGTTGACCGCACGCGCGATCCCCATGCCGATCAATACGGGTGCGGCGAGGATAAAGCCGCCCGCCGCTGCGGCGGCGCCACCGCCTGCCGCGCCACCCGCGCCCAGTGCCGCGCTGGTGGCGGCAGCGGTCGCGGCCCCGTAAGCGACGACGCCGGCGCCGACCCCGGTCGCGATCAACGCGGTTCCGCCTCGTCCAGCCTCCAGTTTCAGGCCTGCGTCCCGGTAGCGCCGGGCGGCCTGTTTGCTCGCGGCCACCAGAGTGCTGCGGTCGGCCTGGGTACTGTTGACATGGCCTTGCGAGTCGGTGACGGCCACGGCGTCGATACGCAGCGGCACGCTGCCGACGTTGCGCACGCCCAGCAGGTATTCGTCCCAGTCTGCATTCTTTGCCCAGGCCGCCGGGCCGTTGCGCACGATCACGAACTGCAGTTCCACCGCCAGCTGCGCGTCGCTGGCAGTGGCGAGCGGCGCAATGCGATCAGGCATCGGCGCAGGCTTCCGCACGAGTTTGGTGCCGCCGCCACAGGCGGTGAGTCCGACCAGCAGGACAAGGCTGCACGACAGATAGGTGGAACGCATACGACCTCCACGCAGGCGGAATGCGCAGATTATCGGCAGATTTCCTGCTTCATTGCGAGCGCGACGGCGCCGTCCCGACGAACGGTTTCACGCGGGCCCCAAGGTGGTGAGCAACCCACGCGCGGCACTGAAACGCGCCGCAGCATCCGGCAACTCCAGCGTGATCCGCAGCTTGTCCGGGCCGTCCATGCGGTAATGCTTCGGTTGGCCCTGGATCAGGCGCATCACCGACATCGGGTCGACGTTGGGTTTTTCGACGAAATGGATGCGCCCGTGCTTCTCGCCGAGGTCGAGCTTGCGGATGCCGAGGGCGGTGGCGTCCAGTTTCAGTTCGGCGGTGGCGAACAGGTGCTTGGTGGCATCGGCGAGCAGGCCGAAGCGGTCGATCATCTCGATCTGCAATTCGCGTAATACCTCGCGGTCGCGCGCCGCGCTGATGCGCTTGTACAGGGTCAGGCGTGCATGCGGGTCGGGCAGGTAGTCATCCGGGATCAGGGCTGGTACATGCAACTCGACTTCGGCGCCGTGGCGGTCGATGTCGTCCACGTCGGGCAGCTTGCCGGCCTTGATCGACGCCACCGCCCGCGCCAGCAGTTCGGTGTACAGGCTGAAACCGACCTCGGCCATCTGTCCGGACTGGTCTTCGCCCAGCAGTTCGCCGGCGCCGCGGATTTCGAGATCATGCGTGGCCAAGGTGAAGCCGGCGCCGAGTTCGTCCATCGAGGCGATGGCTTCCAGGCGTTTCTTGGCATCGCTGGTGATCGAGCGCTGGTCAGGCACGGTCAGGTAGGCGTACGCGCGATGATGGCTGCGTCCGACGCGGCCGCGCAGCTGATGCAGTTGGGCCAGGCCGAACTTGTCGGCGCGGTTGATGATGATGGTGTTGGCATTCGGAATGTCGATGCCGGATTCGATAATCGTCGTGCACAGCAACACGTTGAAGCGCTGCTTGTGGAAGTCGAGCATCACGCGTTCCAACTCGCGCTCCGGCATTTGTCCATGGGCAATGCCGATGCGTGCGTCGGGCGCGAGCACCTGCAACTGTTCGCGCATGCGGCCGATGCTTTCGACGTCGTTGTGCAGGAAATACACCTGGCCGCCGCGGCCGAGTTCGCGCTGGAAAGCTTCACGCAGCTGCGCATCGTCCCAGGCGCTGACGAAGGTTTGCACAGCGAGACGATTGGCCGGCGGCGTGGCAATGATCGACAGGTCACGCAGGCCGGCCATCGCCATGTTCAAGGTGCGCGGGATGGGTGTCGCGGTAAGGGTCAGTAAATGGACATTCGCGCGCAGGGCCTTCAGCGCTTCCTTCTGGCGCACGCCGAAGCGCTGTTCCTCATCGACCACGACAAGACCGATGTCCTTGAAGCGCACGTCCTTCTGCAGCAATCGATGGGTGCCGACGATGACGTCGACAGTGCCTTCGGCCACGCGAACCAGTTCGGCTTCGATCTCTTTCTTCGATTTGAAGCGCGAAAGCACTTCGACTTTGAGCGGCCAATCGGCGAATCGATCGCTCAGCGTCTTGTAGTGCTGTTCGGCGAGCAGTGTCGTGGGCACCAGCACCGCGACCTGCTTGCCGGCGGCGGCAGCGACGAAGGCGGCCCGTACGGCGACTTCGGTCTTGCCGAAGCCGACATCGCCGCAGACCACGCGGTCCATCGGTTGCGAGCTGGCCAGGTCGCGGATCACAGCTTCGATCGCACTGTGCTGGTCGGGGGTTT
The DNA here is from genome assembly GCA_038235795.1 of Lysobacterales bacterium. Taxonomy (GTDB): domain Bacteria; phylum Pseudomonadota; class Gammaproteobacteria; order Xanthomonadales; family Xanthomonadaceae; genus Thermomonas. Next base: position 4,483 of record JBBSTP010000039.1, read on the forward strand.
CCTCGAACGGGAAAGTCGCCGCAAACGGCTCGTACATGGAGCGGTCGACGTCGATGGCAAGGCCTTGCCGCGCGTGGCGCTTGGCCTGGATCTCGAGCAGTTCGGCCGCCACATCGCGAACCTTGTCGGCGGCCTTTTTCCTGGCCTTGGTCCATTGCTCGCCGCCAAGGCTGTGCAGCGGTGCGGTTTCGGCGCTGGCCCCGGAATAGCGGTTGATCCGGTCCAGTTGCGCAACCGGCACGTACAGCCGATCGCCCTTGGCGTATTCGATGTCGAGGTATTCACCGGGCATGCCGCCGGCATTGAGTGTGACCAGCCCGCGGTAACGGCCGACGCCGTGATCTTCGTGCACGATCGGCGCGCCCAGCGAGAGCTCGCCGAGGTCGCGGATGATCGCCTCGGGCTCGCGACCGACGCGCTTGCGCCGGCGCGGCTGCGACGCGCGTTCGGGGAACAGCTGGCGTTCGGTAAGGATGCATAGCGCGGGGTCGTCCAGCGCGTAGCCGTCGTCGAGCGGAGCTACCGCGATGAAGAAGCGTTGCCCCGCGTCAGAAAGGACAGTCGAATATTCCCTTCTCCCGCTGGCGGGAGAAGGTGCTGAAGGCGGATGAGGGAGACCAGCAAACGCCCCGAAATCCGCCACCACCTCCGGCGCCAGCTCTGCCGCCTGCAGGACCTCAAGCAAGGCCTCGCGGCGACCTGCGGAGTCGGTGGCGACCAGCACCCGGCCCGGATACGTCGCAAGGAACGACTTCAGCGCCGCCGCGGGCTGCGCATCGCGCACAGTCAGAGGCAAGTCGGGCGCCGGCTGCAGCGGCAATGCGGTGGCCTCCGCGTAGCGGGCGTGTTGCGCATCGCAGACTTCGATGCGCTCGCCTTTGTTGAGCACTTCACGCAGCGCATCCGGCGAAAGCCATAGCTCGGCGGGCGGCAGCAACGGGCGCTCGATGTCGTGGCGCAACTGTTCGTAACGGGTGCCGATCTGCGCCCAGGCGTGGTCGGCGGCCGCGTGCACGCCATTGCCAAGCAACGGCAGCGCGCCATCCGGAAGATAGTCGAACAGGGTCGCGGTGTCGGCATGGAACAGCGGCAGGTAATATTCCACGCCGGCCGGGGCCGAACCGGCCTTGAGGTCCTGCACCAGCGCGCTGCGCCGGGTGTCGATGTCGAAGCGGCTGCGCAGGGTCTCCAGTGCGCGTGCGACCGGGGCGTCGTCCAGCGGCACTTCGCGGCCGGGCAGCAGTTCGATGTGCTGGAATTTTTCCAGCGAGCGCTGCGTCTCCGGATCGAAGCCGCGGATCGATTCGATCTCGTCGTCCAGCAATTCGATCCGGAACGGCGCCGGCGCGCCCATCGGGAAAACGTCCAGCAAGCCGCCACGCACGGCGAAATCACCCGGATCGAACACTTGCGGCGTATGCCGGTAGCCTGCCGATTCCAGCCGGCCTTTCTCTGAATCCAAGTCAAGGCGCTGGCCGACCTTGAGGTCGAAGCGACTGCCAATGACGTGGCTCCGCGGCGCCAGCCGTTGCATCAGCGTCGCGACAGGAACCACCACAATGCCGCGCGCCAGCGTTGGCAGCCGCGCCAACGTCGCCAGGCGCTGGCTGACGATGTCCGGGTGAGGACTGAAGCGGTCGTAGGGCAGGGTTTCCCAGTCGGGCAGGTGCAGGACCGGCAGTTCGGCATCGCCGCCAAGCAGGGTGTGCAGGTCGGTTTCGAGCTGGTGCGCGCTGTGGTTGTCGCGCGCAATCACCAGCAAGGGACCGGTGTGCTGGCTGGCTGCCGAGGCGACCGCATGCGCAAGCGCGCTGGTGGAGGCCGGTGCACGCCACCAGGTGCGCGACTGGCCGGATTTCGGCATCGGCAACGACAGGGAAAATGCGGATTGGTGAACCGGAGTTTTGCTGGAGGGCATGCAATGAATATCCACGCCGGGTGCGGTGCGCCAGCGATTGAAGGTCAGGTTGCGTGACGCGATCTTGCGGGCGTCATTCTATCGCGGCGCACGGATCACGCCGACCGGCATTGATCCGGAAGGTCGTCAGACCGTCGATTGCAACGCTGGCGGGCGCGGCCGTGATTTCGGCTTGGGCACGTCGAGCACCATCCGCACCAGTCCCGGCGAGTCGCCCGGTTGGCGATGGAAATCCAGCGACTGCGCAAGCGCCTGCATCGGCTGGTTGCTTTCAAGCACATCGCCGTAGACGCGTTCAAGCTTGCGGCCCTTGGCCCAGCGCACGAGGCGGCGCATCAGGTGGCGGCCCAGGCCCATGCCGTTGATGTAATGGCTGACCAGGATCGCGAATTCACCGGCGCGGCCGTCGTCGTCCACCGAAATCCGCGCCACCGCGCCGATCATGGCATCGCCAGCCGGCAGCGGTTCGGCCACGACCAAGGCGAACTCGCGGCGCGAGTTCGGCCTGGTCAGGCGCTGCGCCAGCTCGATACTCAGTTCTTTCATCGGATACAGGAAGCGCTGGCGGACTTCGTCGGGTTGAAGCAAGGCAAACCCTGCACGCAGCGGTCCCGCGTCCTCCGGCCGGATCGGGCGCACCAGCACGTCGCGGCCGTTGGCCAGAGTGATGCTTTCGTGCCAAGGGGGCATGCGGTTGCGGGCGACCATGCGCACATCATCGCCGCAACCAGGTGAAGAGAATGAATGGGCGTGGCGGGTTAGCCTGCGCCGTGCCGGCAACAGAGCGTTCGCCATGCACTTGCTAGACTTCGCGGACGTTCAATCAGGGATCGACACGATGGCGGGAAACGGCAACTCCACGCGGGCGATCCTGTTCGCGCTTGGCGCGAATTTCGCGATTGCCTGCGCAAAAGGCGTGGCCGCGTTCGTCACTGGCTCCACCGCCATGCTGGCCGAAACCGTCCATTCGTTGGCCGACTGCGGCAACCAGTTGCTGTTGCTGCTTGGCATGCGCCAGTCGCGGCGCCCGCCGAGCCCGGACTATCCGCTGGGGTTCGGCAAGGCAATCTATTTCTGGTCGTTCCTGGTCGCGATGATGTTGTTCAGCGTGGGCGGCATGTATTCGCTGTACGAGGGCTGGCACAAGCTGTCCTCGCACGAGGCGATCGACATCTCGAAACTGTGGTGGGCGGTGGCGGTGCTGGTCTTCGCGATCGCCGCGGAGGGCATGTCGATGCGCGCCTGCCTGCAGGAAATCGCCAAGGTCCGCGGCGAGCACAACCTGTGGCAGTGGTTCCGCGTCAGCCGCCAGGCCGAACTTGTGGTGATCTTCGGTGAGGACCTGGCGGCTTTGGCAGGCCTGGTCCTCGCCCTGGCGGCGGTGCTGATGACCATGGCCACCGGCAATCCAATGTGGGATGCCTTGGGGACGCTGGCGATTGGTGCGTTGCTGGTGATTGTCGCGGTGTTCGTGGCGCGCGAAGTCAAGGCGATGCTGATTGGCCAGAGCATGGAGCCAGACCGCCAGGCGCAGTTGCGCGCATTCCTGCAGCAGCGGCCAGAGGTCGACCATGTGATCAGCCTGATCACCCTGCAACTGGGCAACGACGTGATGGTCTCGGTGCAGGCGCAGATGACGGAGGAGCAGAACGCACGCGCGCTGGTCGAGCAGATCAATCTCGTCGAGCGGGACATGAAGCAGGCCTTCCCGGAGGTGATCTGGAGCTTCTTCGAGCCGGACCTTGCCGGGTCGGCGGACTAGACCGGCGCCCGCAACCACTCGCAGCGCGATGATGCTCCGGCTTCGCCCAGCGCTGCCTGTAGCGCCTGCAGCGCGGGCTGCATCTGCACATCGAACTGCCAGGGCGCGTTGAGCAACAGCAGGCCGCTACCGTTCATGCGCAGCGGCGAATCGTCCGGGCGGATCAGCAGCTCGATCAGCAATGCCGACTTCGCATCGAGCGCGGCGGCGGCGCGCTGGAATTTCTGCAGCACGCGGCGCTGCTTGATCGGATACCACAGCGCGAACATCCCCTGCGGCCAGCGCGCAAGGCCCTCGCGGATCGCCGACAGCGCGGCGGTGAACTCATCCAGTTGCGCTTCGAACGGCGGATCGACCAGCACCAGCCCGCGTGCGAATTTCACCCCGTCGACACGCGGCGGCAGCAGCGCCTTGATGGCGGCATAGCCATCGCGCTGGTGCACGGCGACGCGCGGGTCGCCGGCGAAATTCGCCTTCAGAGCGTCGGCTTCGTCCGGCAGCAGTTCGCAGGCGGCGATGCGGTCCGATTCGCGCAGGCCATGCGCGAGCAGCCACGGCGAACCGGGATAGGCATGCGCGCCATGTTCCTGCCGGCAGGCGCGCACCGCGGTCAGGTAGCGCTGGATCGCGGGGTTGCGCGGGGCCTCGGCCAGTAGCCGGGCGATGCCGTCGGCGGACTCGTTGGTGCGCTGCGCGGAATTGCCGTCCAGCGCGTACAGCCCGCGCCCGGCGTGGGTATCCAGGGCAAAACACGGCGATGGCTTGCTGGTCAGGGCGTCGCACAGGGCCAGCAGGACGACGTGCTTGAGGACATCGGCGTGATTGCCGGCATGGAAGGCGTGGCGGTAATTCATCGTGCGAGTTTACGATGCGCGGATGTCGACTATTCTTTTGGCCGAAGACGAGGCCGCGATCGCTGACACCGTGGTGTATGCGCTGCGCGCCGAAGGGTATGCCGCCGAACACCTGCTGCTGGGCGGCCAGGTGCTGCCACGGCTGCGACAAGGCGGCATCGATCTGGTGATCCTGGACGTCGGATTGCCGGACTGCAGCGGCTTTGATGTGTGCCGCCAGCTGCGCATGGAAAGCGAGGTACCGGTACTGTTCCTGACCGCGCGCGATGGCGAGCTGGACCGGGTGCTGGGGCTGGAACTGGGCGGCGACGACTACATGGCCAAACCTTTCTCGCCGCGCGAACTGGTCGCCCGGGTGCGTGCGCGCCTGCGCCGGCACCTTGTCCAGAGGCTGGATGCCGACGACCACGCAGGCTGGAAGCGACGCGGCGACTTCGAACTCGACGCGGCCGGCCATCGCGCCCGCTTCCGTGGCGTGGCGCTGGACTTGACCCGTTACGAATTCGGCCTGCTGGAAGCGCTGTTGGCGCGGCCGGGCGCGGTACTGGACCGGGCGCGTTTGATGGACCGCGTGTGGGGCAATGCGCTGGAAAGCGGCGAGCGCACGGTCGATACCCACGTGAAGACCCTGCGCGCCAAGTTGCGCATGATCGCCCCGGAGGCCGACCCGATCCGCACCATGCGCGGGTTGGGCTATGCGCTGCATGCCGGCGACTGAGGAGAAATGGGGTCAGAGTGAAGTTTTGCGACGGACTATTCCGAGTCGCAGACATCGGAATGGACGGGCGCAAAATTCACTCTGACCCCATTTCTCTCATGAACATCGGCCTAGCATGAAGATCGGGTTACGCGTGCTGCTCGGCTACTTCCTGATCGTGGCACTGGCGGCGCTGCTGGTGGGCCGTGTGTTCGTCGAACAGGTCAAGCCGGGCGTGCGCCAGGCGATGGAGGACACCTTGATCGACAGCGCCAACATGCTGGCGGAGCTGGCCAGCGACGACATGCAGGCCGGACGCATCGCCGAAGGTCAGTTCGCGGCGCGGGTGAGAGCATTGCAGGCGCGACGCATCGAAGCGAATGTATCCGGCTTCACCAAGCGCGGCAGCAATTTCCAGGTCACCGTCACCGACGCACGCGGGATCGTGGTGTTCGACTCGTTGGGACGCGACCTCGGCCGCGATAACTCGCGCTGGAATGATGTCCATCGCACTCTGCGCGGCCAGTACGGCGCGCGCTCCACCCGCAGCGATCCGGATGACGATGCCAGCACGGTGATGCATGTGGCGGCTCCCATCTTTGCAGGCGATGGCGCTCGCATCATCGGCGTGCTCAGCGTGGCCAAGCCCAACCAGGCGATGGCGCCGTTCATCGCGCGTAGCCAAGCCGTGGTCCTGCGCTGGGGCTTGGTGCTGATGGGTGCGGCGTTGCTGGTCGGGATTGCGGCGGCGTGGTGGCTGTCGCGCCAGCTCGGCGCATTGCGTCGCTATGCCGATGCGGTGGCGGCCGGTGAGCGCGCCACCCTGCCGGATGCCGCTGGCGAGTTCGGCGACCTTGGCCGCGCCCTGCACGAGATGCGGGTCAAGCTCGAGGGCAAGCAATATGTGGAGCAGTACGTGCACGCGTTGACCCATGAACTGAAAAGCCCGCTGGCCGCGATCCGTGGCGCCAGCGAGTTGCTCGAACAGCCATTGCCCCATGCAGATCGCGCGCGCTTCGTCGCCAGTATTGCTGCGCAGAGTGATCGCATGGCGCAGATGGTCGACAAGCTGCTGGCGCTGGCGGCGGTGGAGCACCGGCAGCGCATACAACAGCCGCAGCAATTGGATGTCGCCGACCTTTTGCACGACGCGAAGGACGCGGTGCGCCAGCGCGCCGATGCGGCCGGGATCTCACTGGTGATCGAGGCGGAGGACGCTTTCACTGTTTCCGGCGACGCATTCCTGCTGCGGCAGGCGCTGGTCAACCTGGTCGACAACGCGCTGGATTTTGCGCCGCGTGGTTCAGGCGTCGAGCTGCAGGTCGCGACCACGGCGGAAGGCACGTGTTTCGAAGTGCGCGATCGTGGGCCGGGCGTGCCCGACTTCGCACGCGATCGCGTGTTCGAACGCTTCTATTCGTTGCCGCGCCCGGACGGTGGCAGTCGCAGCAGCGGGCTGGGATTGCCGTTCGTGGCGCAGGTCGCAGCCCTGCATACCGGCCGCGCCGAACTAATCGCGCGCGAGGGTGGCGGCAGCGTGGCCCGCATCGTATTGCCGCGCTCCCCGTCGACGACTGGCTGACTTCACCGCGACTTCACCGTCGCCAACGCCTGCGTGCACATCAAGGCTCCAGCATCGCCAGCAACCGGCATCGGCTGCCGGAGGGAGCGTGGCGACGGGCAGTGTGCGTCTTGGGGTGAAGATCGCGGTGGCGTGAGGCCATGACCGATGGCCCGGGGCAGTCGCATGGTGTGGCTCTAGACTTCGAGTTTCATGTCAGTCGGGGAATGCGATGAAACGAGTGTTGTTGATGACCGCGCTGTTGGCCGCGGGTCTGGTGGGCGCGCAAGGTGTTGCTGCCCAGGAGCGGGTCGACCTGGACATGACCGGACGGATCCGCGCGGAAGCGTTCAACCGCTCGCAGGTGATGGCGACTCTGGCCGAGTTGACCGATGGCATCGGTCCGCGCCTGACCAACTCGCCGTCGATGACCCAAGCCAACAATTGGGCGCGCGGCAAGTTCACCGGTTGGGGCCTGGCCAACGCGCGTGACGAAAGCATCGGCACGTTTGGTCGCGGCTGGGAGTTCACTGGCGCCAGCGCCGAATTGGTGTCGCCACGTGGTTTTCCGTTGCATGTGATCCCGCAGGCCTGGACGCCGGGTACGCCGGGTCCGGTGGAAGGCGAGATCATTGCGGCCAAGATCGAATCCAAAGCGGACCTCGAGAAGTTCAAAGGCAAGCTGCGCGGCAAGATCCTGCTGGCCAGCGACGCGCGCGCCTACAAGTTCGGCGAGAAGCCGGATTCCAGCCGTTACACCGAGGCCGAGCTGGCGGACTTGATCGGCGTCGACGTGCCGGCGGATCGTGGCGGGCGTTCGCGCGAGGAGATGATGAAGCGCTATATGGACCGCGTCGCGTTCGGCCCGGCCCTGAACCAGTTCCTGGTCGACGAAGGCGTGTTGGCCACGGTCAGCATGAGCCGCTGGGACAACGGCGTGCTGGTGATCGGTGGTGGCGGTTCGCGCAAGGCCGGTGAATCGGTCGGGGTGCCGTCGCTGGTGATGGGCGCCGAGCACTACAACACGCTGATGCGCGCACTGGACCGCAAGCAAACGCCGCGGATGCGGATCAATGTCACTGCGCGCTTCACCGACGAGACCGACCAGCCCGGCTACAACACCATCGCCGAGATACCCGGCACCGGGCCCCATCGCGACGAGATCGTGATGCTCGGTGCGCACATGGATTCCTGGCATGCCGGCACCGGTGCGTCCGACAATGGCGCCGGGGTGGCGGTGGTGATGGAAGCGGTGCGCATCCTCAAGGCGGTCGGCGCCAAGCCGGACCGCACGATTCGTGTCGCGCTGTGGAGCGGCGAGGAGCAGGGGCTGATCGGCTCGGCGAAGTATGTCGAAGACCATTTCGGCCACTACCCGGAACCGACCGACCCGGTGCAGAAGGCGATCCCCGCCTTTTTCCGTGAGAACAAGGGCGCGCTGGTCCGCGGCAAGGAATACGGCAAGCTGGCCGCCTACTTCAACCTGGACAACGGCAGCGGCAAGATCCGCGGCATCTACGCCCAGGAAAACATGGCGGTGGCGCCGATCTTCGAGGCATGGCTGAAGCCGTGGAATGACGTGGGCGCGACCATCGTCACCCAGCGCAACACCGGCAGCACCGACCACATCAGCTTCGACCGCATTGGCCTGCCGGGTTTCCAGTTCGTGCAGGACGGCCTGGATTACTTCACCAATGTCCATCACACCGACCTGGATACCTACGACCACGCCTCGCCCGAAGACCTGAAGCAGGCCTCGGCAATCATGGCCTCGTTCGCGTACAACGCCGCGATGCGCCCGGCGATGCTGCCGCGCAAACCGCTGTCGGACTGAAACCTCGTCACAGCGTGAGTCCCGACGGGCCGGCTTTTGCCGGCCCCTCTTTTGGTATTTCGCTGACTTGGGTGCTTGCTCGGCTTCTGGCAAACGAGTCGAACTCGTTTGCCCGCGGCGCTTCAATCTACGCCGGATGGATGTGCAACTGCATTCCGAGGCCGCGGATGTCGTCGACCTCGCCTTCAAGGTCCGCGCGCAACAGTGTGCGTGCCTGCAGCCAGCCCGGGTCCAGGGTCAGCGTCAGCTGGTCGGCGTCGGCGTGCAGTCGCAGCAGCGGCAGGGTTTCGGTTTCATGCGAACGATGCAACAGCACCGCCAGCCGCAGCAGCGCCGCGCTGCGCCGGGCATTGGCGAGCAGGCGGTCGGGAATGACCTCGAACGCCGATTTCGCGATGCCGCGTCGGTGCGTGCGCACCAGCGCCGCCAGGAAGCGCTGCTCCTGCTGGGAGAACCCGGCGATGTCCGAATGCGCCAGGATGTAGGCGCCATGCACGTGGTAGCCGCTATGCGCGATCGCCAGGCCCAGCTCGTGCAGGCGCGCGGCGCGCGCGAGCATCTGCCGGTCGTCGATATCCAGCGCCCACGCCGCGGCGACCTGGTCGAACAGCTGCAGCGCGGTCGCTTCCACGTGCCCCGCTTGGGTTGTGTCGATTGCATAGCGGTGTGCCAGCGCCGCCACCGAGGTATCGCGCGGATCGTCGGCGCCGCCGCGGCCGAGCATGTCGTACAGCACGCCTTCGCGAAGCGCAGCCTTGCTCACCGCCATCCGCTCGAGTTCAAGCGCGTTGAAGACCGCCTCCAGGATCAGGATGCCGCCGGCGATGACCGGACGTCGTTCCGCCGACAACCCCGGCA
>JBBSTP010000040.1:0-13275 GCA_038235795.1 Lysobacterales bacterium
AGCGCACGCGGGGTCGGGAATACCGGCACGCGCTCGGCAAGCCAGCGCGCGGATTCTGCAGGCACGTTCTCGAAATCGAACGTCGCCACATCGATCCTGGAAGCGAACTCCTCCAGCGCCGCCTGGTCGGTGTAATCGCCGACCACCATCGGCGCGAACTGGCCGGCGCAGGCATCGGTTGCACTGTCCAGGATCAGGAAGCGCACGCCCAGCGGTGCGCCCGCAAGCGCCATCATCCGCGCCAGCTGGCCACCACCAAGGATGCCTACGGTTGTCATCCACCTGCCTTCGTCATCGGCGCGGGTCGTCGTTGCTTGCGACGTCGTCGGTCTGGCGCTGGCGGAACGACGCCAATGCATCCGCGATGTCGGCATGGTCATGCGCCAGCAATGCGGCGGCGAACAGCGCGGCATTGGACGCGCCGGCATTGCCGATGGCGAAGGTCGCAACTGGAATTCCGGCCGGCATCTGCACGATCGACAGCAGCGAATCCATGCCGTTGAGCGCCTTGCTTTGCACCGGCACGCCCAGCACCGGCACCGCGGTCTTGGCGGCCAGCATTCCCGGCAAATGCGCGGCACCTCCAGCGCCCGCAATAATGGCGCGCAGGCCGCGCGATTGCGCGCTGGCGGCGTAGTCGAACAACACATCCGGGGTGCGATGCGCGGACACCACGCGCACTTCATGCGGCACGCCCAGCGCCTCGAGTTTGGCGGCGGCGTGTTGCATCGTCTCCCAATCCGAGCGCGATCCCATCACGATGCCGATCAGTGGCGTGTCGCTGGCTGGCATGACTGTGTCCGGCGCTAAAACGCTATTCTACCGATCCACGCCCTTCATCGGCATGACCAAGCAGTACCGACATGGATCGCAAACTCCTGGACATCCTGGCCTGCCCCGCCTCGCGCCAACCGCTGGCGATGCTGGATGCGGCCGGCCTGGACGCACTGAATCGCGCGATTGCCAGCGGCGGCGTGACACGCATCGATGACGGTGCGCAATCCGAGCCGTTGCGAGAGGCACTGGTGACCCGCGACCGCAAAACCGTGTACCGGATCGATGACGGCATCCCTGTGTTGTTGGTCGAAGAAGGCATCGCAACCGCACAGGTTGACGGATTCCCGAAAGCATGACCACGGGGCCCGGCTTGAGCGCAGCAGTGTTCACGCCGCCGCCGGCCGCGGTGATCGAGTCCGACGTGGCGGCGGCGCTGGCCGAAGATCTGGGCGGCGGCGATGCCACTGCCAGCCTGCTGGACGACGCTCCGGACCGCGCGTATCTGTTGTGCAAGGAAGACTGCGTGGTCGCCGGGCGGCCCTGGTTCGACGCCTGCCATCGTGCGCTGGACGCGGACGTGCGCATCGACTGGCGTTGCGAGGAGGGCGATCGACTCACCAAAGGCACTGTCGCCGCAACGTTGGCTGGTCGTAATCGCAGCCTGGTGACCGCCGAGCGTGCCTCGCTGAATTTCCTGCAGACCCTGAGCGGCACCGCGACCGCGACGGCGCGCTATGTGGATGCGGTGCGAGGCACCGGCACCAGGATCCTGGATACCCGCAAGACCATCCCCGGACTGCGGCTGGCGCAGAAATACGCGGTGCGCGTCGGTGGTGGCGTCAACCATCGGATCGGCCTGTTCGATGCGGTGATGCTGAAGGAAAACCACATCCGCGCATTCGGCTCGGTGGCTGCTGCCATCGAACGCGCACGCACGCTGCAACCGGACCTGCCGCTGATCGTGGAAGTGGAGACGCTGGAACAATTGCGCGAAGCCCTGCAAGCGGGATGTACGCGGGTATTGATCGACGATTTCGATGCCATCACCCGCCGCGAAGCGGTGCTTATCGCGCATGCGGTCCCGTTCAATGGCGCGATTCCACTTGAAGTCTCGGGCGGGGTTGACCTGCAGACCGTGCGCGCAATCGCCGAGGACGGAGTGGACTGCATCTCGATCGGCGGGCTGACCAAGCATGTCCACGCCATCGACTTCTCACTGAAGCTGGGCGCGCCTCCGAGCCCGCAGTCAGCCGCGTAGCAGCAACACCACCACCAAACTGGCTGACGCAAGCAGGATCGCGGCCAGCAGCATTCCGCGCCGGCCTTGGCCGGGCCGTTGGGTTGTAGTAGGAGGTGGGACACCGTGGCCCGGCACCAGCAGCTGGAAGCGCTCCTTGTCGAAGCGGATTTCGTCGCCATGACGCGCGTGGCCGCGGCTGATGCGCTCGCCATTGATCCAGGTCCCATTTGCCGAGCCGAGGTCCTCGACCAGGATTTCGTCGCCCGCCAACGTCAGGCGCGCGTGCTGGCGGGAAATGCTTTCCATAGGCAGGCAAAGGCTCGCATCGTCCGCTCGCCCCACCAGCATGATGGCCTGCAACGGATGGCTGCGGCCAAACTGGTCGCCGGACATCCCGCGCAGAACAAACTTGGGCAACACGGGACGCACCATGGTGGCCTGCACCTGCGCGTCGTCATCGTGCCTTGCCGATGGCGTGGCCGATTCCGCGACGGCGGCGACTTTGACCAGCCGGATCCGCGCGGCGCCACACGCCAGCGTGTCGCCCGGACGCAGCGCGATCAGGCCGCTCACTGGCCGTTCGTTGACCAACACCTGGCTGTCCTCGGGGATGCGTAATTGAACGCCCTGCGCGGTCACCGCCAATTCGCAGTGCAGGGGTGCCACATTCGCGTCTGCAAGCACTACGTCCGCGCCCGCCTCGGAGCCGATCGTGTAGTTGCGTTGCTCCAGCAAGAGCTGGCCGCGATCACTTCCCGGGAACACCAGTTTCATCGACATGCGCGAAGCTCCTTTCCGTTTGATTTACTTGCGCTTCCCTTCCAGCTTCACCAAAGTGCGCTCATGCCTACTCTGCTCATTCTAATGATCGTCGGCGCTGCCGCGTTCTTTTTCTTCACCAGCGCGCGCGCCGCCTCTGAACGGGCCACGGAAATTGGCCGCGACGCGTGCCAGGCCGCCGGCGTGCAATGGCTGGACGAGTCGGTGCATGCCATCGGCATGAAATTACGTCGCAACGACGACGGATGGCTGGGCATCGAGCGCAGTTTCCGCTTCGAATTTTCCGACGATGGCCAGGTGCGGCGTGTCGGCCGGGTGGTGCTGCTCGGGCAGCGCCTGGTCGGTTTCAGCGGGCCGAGCCGAGCCGCGCAGGCCGTCGTGCGGACGTTCCCGACGCACTAGCCACAAATACAAGTATGGATGCGGGATTCACAGTCGTGCGGCTTTGAGACGCAACCCGCCTGCGCGCGCATGACATCACTTCAAAGCGCCGCCACGTGCGCGCCGGAACCTCACTTGACGATGCGCAGATGGCTGCCGCGTTTGGGTGGCGCACTGGGACGATGCGGGCCGTCGTCATCTGGCGTGGGCGATTGATCGATATCGGGCGACTCGGCCTGGACCACGGAGTCAGCGGTGTCGTCGGCATCGACGGCGACCGGACCAGACGCAATGGCTGCCGTCGCCGCATGCGGGTCGTCCGGCAGCGCCATGCCCTGCCCGGTTTCGCGCGCGTACACGGCGATCACCGCCGGCAGCGGCACATTCACCACCTGGCTGACCCCGGCGAAGCGCGCGGTGAAGCGCAAGACTTCGTTTCCAAGCTCAAGCTTGGCCACTGCGCGCTCGGCGATGTTGAGCACGATCCGGCCATCCTTGACTGCATGGCGCGGCACGCGCACGCCGGGCACGCTGGCATCGACCAGCACATGCGGGGTCATGCCGTTATCGGCGATCCACTCATACAGCGCCCGCAGCAGGTACGGGCGATGGCTGGTCATCGCGGCAACGTCGTCAACCACGGCAGGCAACCGTCACTGCGGCATGTCGTGCAGGGTCTTTTCCTGCTCGGTCAGACTGCGCATGAATCCGGGATTGCGGAAAATCCGGTTGCCGTAGTCCTCGATCACCTTGCCGTCCTTTGGCAACGGCACGTCCAGCGCCTGCAGGCGCCAGATGATCGGCGCCATCGCGCAGTCGGCCAGGCTCATCTCGGTGTTGAGGAAGAACTTGAATGCCTTGAACAGCGGCACCGATGCGGTCAGCAGTTCCTTCAGGCGCTTGCGCCCGGCATCGGCCTGGGCCTTGTTGCCCAGCTGGATCGCCTGCACCTGCGGCACCCAATCGTGCTCGATTCGCAGCATGGCCAATCGCAGGCGCGCGCGCGAGAGTGGGTCGACCGGCATCAATGGCGGATGCGGGTAGCGCTCGTCGAGGTACTCGCTGACCACCGACGCCGCGTACAGCACCAGGTCGCGCTCGACCAGGGTCGGCACCGAGTGGTACGGGTTGAGGTCGATCAGGTCTTCCGGCGGATTCTGCGGGTCGACCGCGATCATGTCGTAGGTGACGCCCTTGGCGGCAAGCACCAGGCGGACGCGGTGGCAGAGGACATCGTCGACCGAGGAAAACAGCGTCAGGGCATTACGCATGCGTGGACTCACAGCCATCATCAGGACAACTCCAACGGCCAGCCCCCGCCAGCCGCACTCGCGCCGCCTGCACGATGCAGGTGGCCGCCAAGCGTCGTTCCCGTTGCTGCGTGAAGCTCTGCCGCGTCAGTGAACGTCCCGCCAGTACTCCGCCTTCAACAACCAGGCAATGAAGGTAAACAGCACCAGGAACAAAATCACCCAGACGCCAAGTGCCGGGCGCTTGAGTCCCGCGGGTTCGCCCGCGTATTCCAGGAATGTAGTGATGTCACGTACGGTCTGGTCAAACCGGGCAGCATCCTGGCTGCCGGGCTGCGACAAGGTGAATCCGTGGACCGGCGATTCGCCGATCGCGTTCTTCTGCCCATGCACCGGTTGTTGCAGGCCCTGCAATTCCCACAGCGGATTCGGCATCGAGGCGTTCGGAAACAGCGAGTTGTTCCAGCCGACCGGGCGCGACTCATCCAGGTAGAATGACTTGAGGTAGGTGTAGATCCAGTCGCTGCCGCGCACGCGCGCGGTTACCGACAGGTCCGGCGGCACCTTGCCGAACGCGGCCTTCGCCACCGCGTCGGTCATCGGCGAGATCACGTGGTCGCCGATCTTGCCGCCGTTGAGATTGAGGTTGGCCTGCACCTGGGCCTCGGTCAGGCCGAGGTCCTCGCCGATGCGGGCGTAGCGCAGGTACTGCAGCGAATGGCAGCCGCTGCAGTAGTTCATGTACAGCTGCGCACCCCGCTGCAGCGAGGCGGTGTCTTCAAGGTCGGTGCCCGACTGCTGCAGGCCGCCGGTTTCGCTGGCCAGCGCAGTCAGCGAAATCAACAGGCCAGCGGCGAAGACTGCGGCGCGGGAGGCGCAGTTCCGGGAGGGAAAGTTCTTAGTCATGCATCGTCACCCGTTCCGGCACCGGCTTGGTCCTGTCGAGCTTGGTCCACACCGGCATGGTGATGAAGAAGGCGAAATAGAGGAAGGTCAACACACGGCCGATGTTGGCTTCGACCGGATCCGTGCCCGGGCCGGCGCCGATCTTGGCCAGCCACAGGAAGCTGACCGCGAACATCAGCAGCATCACCCAGCTCAGCAGGCCGCGATAGCGGTAGGACCTGACCGGCGACTTGTCCAGCCAGGGCACCATGAACAGCACCGCGATCGCCCCGAACATCACCAGCACGCCCCACAACTTGATCCCGAAGAAGGACGGCACCACCCGCAACATCGCGTAATAGGGGGTGAAGTACCAGACCGGCTTGATGTGTTCCGGGGTCACCAGCGGGTTGGCTGCGGTGAAGTTGTCGTGCTCCAGGAACCAGCCACCAAAGGTCGGTGCGAAGAAGATGATGAAGGCGGCGATGATCAGGAAGCAGCCGACGTAGAACGTGTCCTTGACCGTGTAGTACGGATGGAACGGAATGCCATCGGCCGGCGCAGTCGGCGACCAGCGGTTGCCCTTCGGGCCCTTCTTGATCTCGACGCCGTCGGGATTGTTGGACCCGACTTCGTGCAGCGCGCCCAGATGCAACACCACCAGCAGCAGCAGCACCAGCGGCATCGCGATGACGTGCAGCGCGAAGAACCGGTTGAGGGTGGCATCGCCCGGGTTGAAGTCGCCCATGATCCATTCGGTCAGGCCGGTGCCGATCACCGGGATCGCGCCGAACAGCGAGATGATCACCTTCGCGCCCCAGTAGGACATCTGGCCCCATGGCAGCACGTAGCCCATGAACGCTTCGGCCATCAGCACCAGGTAGATCAGCATGCCCAGCAGCCATACAAGCTCGCGCGGCTTCTGGTAGCTGCCGTACATCAGGGCGCGGAACATGTGCAGGTAGAGCACCACGAAGAACAGCGAGGCGCCGGTGCTGTGCATGTAGCGGATCAGCCAGCCCCATTCGACGTCGCGCATGATGTATTCAACCGAGGCGAAGGCTTCCGCCGCGCTCGGCTTGAAGTGCATCGTCAGGAAGATGCCGGTGACGATCTGGTTGGCAAGCGCGACGGTCGACAGGACGCCGAAGATGTACCAGATGTTGAAATTCTTCGGCGCGTAGTACTCGGTCATGTGCTTGCGGTACATCGGCATCAATGCCGGTGCGCGCTGGTTGACCCAATCCATCACCGTGTCGGCGCTGCGCGTGATCATGTTCGCCATACGTTATGCGGCTCCCGCGCTGTTGGTGGAAGCGGGATCAATGCCGATGACCACGGTGTTGTCGTCCTGGAAGTGATACGGCGGCACCGGAAGGTTGGCCGGGGCTGGCTGCGCTTTGAAAACACGTCCCGCGAGGTCGTAGCGCGACTTGTGGCAGGGGCAAAAGTAACCGCCCTTCCAGTCTGGATCGAACGGTTGCGGCTTGACTTCCGGCTTGAAATCCGGGGCGCACCCCAAGTGGGTGCAGACGCCGACCAGCACCGAGACCTCCGGCTTGATTGAACGGGTCGGATTTTGCGCGTAGGCGGGTTGCTGGTCGAGATTGGAGGAATCGGGATCGGCCAACAAGCCATCAAGTGACTTCATCACGGCCAGCATCGCCGGGGTCCGGCGGGCGATGTAGATCGGCTGGCCGCGCCAGTTAAGCACCAGTTGCGCACCAACAGGCAGCGCACTGATGTCCTGGTTCACCGGCGCACCAGCGAAACGCGCGCGCGCGCTGGGACTCCACGACTGGATGAAAGGCACCGCCACGAACCCGGCTCCGACCGCACCGACCACCGCCGTGGTCGCCGTCAGGAACCTGCGTCGGCCAGTGTTGACCTCTTCGTTGGTCATCCCGCACTCCGAAAAAATAAATCCATACCCGGTAACGGACTGCCGCGCCGCGCTCATGCACGGGGGCTGCCGCAAAGACGGGGAAGTGTAACGGAACGCTTAACAAATCGACAATGCGCACATGCGCGAACCGCCTTGCCAGACGCGTCCCTAGCGGGACGCCACGGTCCCGCGGTAGCGATCGGCCAGCAACCCGACGCGCTGGACGTAGCGCTGGGTCTCGCTGTAAGGGGGCACGCCCTTGTATTTGTCGACAGCGCCCTCGCCTGCGTTGTAACCAGCCGCGGCCAGAGTCAGGTTGCCGTTGAAGCGCTTGAGCAGCCACGCCAGGTATTTGACCCCGCCACCGATATTCTGGCCCGCATTGAACGCGTCGCTGACACCGAAGCGACGCGCGGTGGCCGGCATCAGCTGCATCAGGCCCTGCGCCCCGACCCGCGACAGCGCATTGGGATTGAACGCGGATTCGGCATGGATGATGGCGCGGACGATAGCCTCGTCAACGCCGTGTTCGCGGGCCGCTGCGGCGATCTCGGCTTGGTAGGCCGCCGTGTTCAGGCGCACCGTGGAGAAGCTCACGCCGGGCTTGGCGCCGCAGGCGTAGCAGGTTTCCATGTAGCTGTATTTGATCGTGCGCAGGCTACTGACGTTGGCCACGCCGTTCGGGCGGGAACTTGTATAGGTCCGCACCCCGTCCTTCATGTAGGAGTAGACCTGCCCGTGGATGCGCCGAGGGCCGCCCGCGTTGCTGGCCATGCTACGGGGCGACTTGCTGGCCACGGACCTGGATGGAGGTACGTCCGCAGCGACCGGAGACCCCGCAATCGTGCCCGCGGAGATTGCATTCCCCACCGCCCCCACCGCGACCGGCCTGGGCGGAGCGACCGCCGCGAGGCTCCGCCTCGGCTTTGCCACCCGCTGCGCCTTGTAGCTGCCGACCAGCTTGCAAGTGGCGCCACTGACCCGCTTGTTGGAGTAGGTGCTGCTGCCATCGCCGGTATCGCAACGATAGACGTTGCCAGCGACTGCCTGCATGACCGGCATGACCAGCAACGCGCAACCCAGCAACAGGAATGTGGCAACCCGCTTCATGGGACGCAGTCTCGCCCCTTCACGCGGTCATTACAAGTCCTTGATTCTGGAGAAATGCACGCGCGATCGCCCTGGGGTGGCTGACCGTGCCGCAAGGCCACCCGCGGGTCCAAACCCTTTTTCCGGTCTGCTAAGCTCGCTCGCATCCCGCATCTCGTGACCCGGCCCGGATTCACCACCGCGCCCCGGAGAACCGCAATGACCCTTGAAACGCTTGATGCCGCAGCTGCGGCATCGACCGCGCACGCCACCCAAGCTGGCAGCGCGCCGAATAAACAAGTCGATGCCTTGGCACCCGGGAAAAAACTCTATATCGAGACCCACGGGTGCCAGATGAACGAGTATGACTCGGCCAAGATGGCCGACGTACTGGCAGC
The DNA here is from genome assembly GCA_038235795.1 of Lysobacterales bacterium. Lineage (GTDB taxonomy): Bacteria > Pseudomonadota > Gammaproteobacteria > Xanthomonadales > Xanthomonadaceae > Thermomonas. Next base: position 8,686 of record JBBSTP010000040.1, read on the forward strand.
GTCCGATGGCATGGAGCTGACCAAGATCGCAGAAGAAGCTGACGTCATCCTGGTCAATACCTGCTCGATCCGCGAAAGAGCCCAGGAAAAGGTCTTCAGCCAGATCGGCCGTTGGAAATCGCTGCGGAAAAACGGCCAAAAAGTGCTGATCGGGGTCGGCGGCTGCGTGGCCAGCCAGGAAGGCGCTGCCATCGTCAAGCGCGCGCCCTATGTCGACCTGGTGTTCGGTCCGCAGACCCTGCACCGGTTGCCGGAACTGATCCGCGAGCGCCGTGAGACCGGGCAGCCGCAGGTCGATATCAGCTTCCCGGAGATCGAAAAATTCGATCGCATGCCGGACCCGCGCGCGGACGGGCCCAGCGCGTTCGTCTCGATCATGGAAGGCTGCAGCAAGTACTGCAGTTTCTGCGTGGTGCCCTACACCCGTGGCGAGGAAGTCAGCCGTCCATTCGAGGACGTGCTGGTCGAAGTCGCCAAGCTCGCCGCGCAGGGCGTGCGCGAAGTCAACCTGCTCGGCCAGAACGTCAATGCGTATCGGGGGCCGTATGGGGACGGTGAGGTTGCTGACCTTGGGCTGTTGATCCGCACCATCGCCGAGATCGACGGTATCGGCCGGATCCGATTCACCACCTCGCATCCACTGGAGTTCAGCGACTCGCTGATCGACGCCTACCGCGACGTACCCAAGCTGGCGGATTACCTGCACCTGCCGGTGCAGTCCGGCAGCGACCGCATATTGGCGGCGATGAAGCGTGGCTACACCGCGCTGGAGTTCAAGCAGAAGCTGCGCAAGCTGCGCGCGGTGCGGCCAGGCATCTCGATCTCCTCGGATTTCATCGTCGGCTTTCCCGGCGAGACCGAGGCCGACTTCGACAAGACCATGAAGCTGATCGAGGATGTCGGCTTCGACCAGAGTTTCAGCTTCATCTATTCGCGCCGCCCCGGCACGCCGGCCGCGGATCTGGAAGACCATCTCAGCGATGCCGACAAGCACGCGCGGCTGTCACGATTGCAGGCGCGCATCAACGCGCATGCCGCGGAAATCTCCAGGGCGATGATCGGTAGCGTGCAGTCGGTACTCGTTGAAGGCCCATCAAGGAAGGATACGAGCGAGCTGACAGGAAAGACCGAGAACATGCGTCCGGTGAATTTGGCCGGGCATCCCCGCTTGGTCGGGCAGTTCGTGGACGTCGTGATCACCGAAGCAATGAGTAACTCGCTTCGCGGGCGCGTGCTTGCGCACGACGTACACTGAGAGGGATATGCAAACCCAACGCGATTCATCCCACGACTTCACCCTGGTTCCCGACGATATCGAACGCCTGGCGAATATGTCAGGCCCGTTCGATGCCCACCTGCGCATGATTGAACTGCGCATGGGCGTTGAGATCGCCAACCGCGGCAACGTGTTCCGCGTGAGCGGCCGTGATGCCGCGTCCGTGTCGCGCGCCGAGCGGGTGCTGCACCAGCTATATGACGACGCTGCCAGCGAAGTCCTGGACGAGCATGCGATCCACCTGCGCCTTGGCGCGCAGGCCGACGATGCCGCGCCGACATCGCCCAGCGACTTTGTTCCGCAGGACATCGCGGTGCGGGTCAAGCGCGGCACCGTGCGTGGCCGCGGCGACAACCAGCAGAAATACCTGCACGCGATCGCTACCCATGACATCAATTTCGGCGTCGGGCCAGCCGGCACTGGCAAGACGTTCCTGGCGGTGGCGATGGCTGTGGAGGCGCTCAACCAGGCGCGGGTGCAACGGTTGATCCTGGTGCGCCCTGCGGTGGAGGCCGGCGAAAAACTCGGGTTCCTGCCGGGTGACCTGAGCCAGAAGGTGGATCCGTACCTGCGTCCGCTGTACGACGCGCTGTACGAGATGCTCGGCGTGGACAAGGTCGCGCGCCTGCTGGAAAAGAATGTCATCGAAATCGCCCCGCTGGCCTACATGCGCGGGCGTACGTTGAACGATGCGTTCGTGATCCTGGACGAGGCACAGAACACCAGCATCGAACAGATGAAAATGTTCCTGACCCGGCTCGGTTTCGGCAGTACCGCCGTGATCACCGGCGACATGACCCAGGTCGACTTGCCCAAGCACCAGAAGTCCGGGCTCAAGGACGCGGTCGAAGTGCTGCGCGGCGTCGACGGCGTGCACTTCACCTTCTTCGAATCGCGCGACGTGGTCCGGCATCCGCTGGTGGCGCGGATTGTCAACGCGTACGAAGCGCGCGACGCCCGCAATGCGCTGGAGAAGCCGTCGGCGTAAACTGCGCCGATGACCAAGGGTCCGATCCGCCTCGATGTCGGTGTCAGCTACGGCCTGCCACGCGCAGGCCTGCCGTCGGCGGTGAGTTTCCGCAAGTGGTTGGCTGCGGCGCTGGACGGGCGCATCAAGGAAGCCGATCTCGCGGTGCGCCTGGTCAGCAGCAAGGAGGGCCGAGCGCTCAACCGCCATTACCGCGGCAAGGACTACGCGACCAATGTGCTCAGCTTCCCGGCCGACATCGCCGAGGGCGTGACCCTGCCGAAGGGCGTAAAGATGCCGCTGCTCGGCGATGTGGTGCTATGCGCCCCGGTCATCGCGCGCGAAGCGAAGGAACAGAAGAAGTCACTGGTCGCGCACTACGCCCACCTGACTGTGCACGGCGCCCTGCACCTGCTGGGCTGGGACCATGGGGACCCGCGCGAGGCCGACTGCATGGAACAGCTCGAGCGCGAGATCCTGGCCGGTCTTGGCCTGCCCGATCCGTATCTCGAACGGTAAGAACCGCGCCTGGCAGGTTCACCGCGCGCTCGCGCGCATTCGCTAGACTTCCAACCGTTAGACTTCCACTCCGTTCGCGCATTCATACCCAGGCATCGACGCACCCATGTCAGAGGACGACAGTAGATCCGACGCCGCCGATTCTTCGGAGAAGCCCACCGAGAAGCCGCGTCGTTCCTGGCTGGATCGCATCAGCGCCGCCCTGTCGGGCGAGCCCACCACCCGCGAGGACCTGGTGGAACTCCTTCGCGACGTGCAGACCGATGGCCTGATCGGCGCCGACACCCTGCGCATGATGGAAGGCGCGATCGCAGTCGCCGACATGACCGTAGCCGACGTGATGGTGCCGCGTGCGCAGATGGTGGCGTTTCCCGTCGATGCGCCTTTCGTCGACCTGATGGACGCGGTGATCGAGTCTGGGCACTCGCGCTTTCCGGTGCATGGCGAGGACAAGGACGAGATCCTCGGCGTGCTCTTGGCCAAGGACCTGCTGCGCCGGGCGATGGTCAACGAGGACACTGCCGGCATCCGCGAACTGCTGCGGCCGGCGGTGCTGATCCCGGAATCCAAGAAGCTCAACGTCCTGCTGCGCGAGTTCCGCCAGTCACGCAACCACATGGCCATCGTCATCGACGAATACGGCGGCGTGGCCGGGCTGCTGACGATCGAGGACGTGCTGGAACAGATCGTGGGCGAGATCGACGACGAGCATGACGATGCCGAGGATGGCTCGCGGCTGATCGCGGCGCAGGCCGACGGCCAGTTCGTGGTCGATGCGCTGACCCCGATTTCCGATTTCAACGAACGCTTCAGCGCCGATTTCGACGACGACGAATACGACACCATCGGCGGGTTGATCACCGATGCCATCGGCCACCTGCCGGAAGCCGGGGAGGAACTCACGCTGGGACGTTTCGTGTTCCGGGTTGCCCGCGCCGACGCGCGCCGCCTGCACGCGCTGCACGTGGGCGTGCATGCGGACTGACGACGCATTGCGCGTCCTGCTCATCCTGCTGCTGGCCTGCGTAGCCGGCTTCGCGCAGGCTCAATCGACGACCCCGCCCGCCGTCCCGGATATCCAGCATGTGCCCCGCATCGGCGTGGTCACGATGGGTCCGGGCGAGGTGTTCTGGGAACGCTTCGGGCATGACGCGATCGTAGTCGACGACCCTGCTATCGGCCAACCGATCTCGTACAACTTCGGCTTCTTCGACCTCGGCGAGCCGGGTTTCATCGGCCGTTTCATCCGCGGCCGCATGCAATACATGCTGGTCGCATTGCCGCTGGCCGACGACATGGCCTACTACCGCGAGGTCGGCCGCGGCGCCGACATCCAGTGGCTGGACCTGGAGCCGGCGCAGGCGCGCCAGCTGGCCGCGGACCTGGCCGAAAACGCGAAGCCCGAGAACGCGCGCTATGGCTACGACTACTACACCGACAACTGCGCCACGCGCGTGCGCGATGCAATTGATCGCGCCCTCGGCGGCCGCCTCAGGAACCAGCTCGACGGGCGCTCCAGCGGCGATACCTACCGCAGCGAATCGGTGCGGCTGGCCTCGCCGGCGACCTGGATGTGGCTGGGATTCGACATCGGCCTGGGACCGTTCGGCGATCGCCCGCTGAGCCGCTGGGAGCAGGCGTTCCTGCCGCGCCGGCTGGCAGACGATTTGCGCGAGGTGAAGCTTGCCGATGGCCGACCGCTGGTCGCCTCCGAACAGCGATTGCTGCCGCAGCGGCAAGCCGCCGAACCGGAATCCCGGGCCCGCAGGATCATGCCGTGGCTCATCATCGGCTTGGCGTTCGGCGTCGTGATCGTTGTCGCTGCGCG
>JBBSTP010000041.1:0-13233 GCA_038235795.1 Lysobacterales bacterium
CGTGGCGGCCTTTGGGCTTCCCGCTCAAGGCGGACTTGCACTCCTGGACTCCAATGCGTCCCCGTGGTCGTAATTAAGGGACAAGGCGAATGTTTGCACACGCCGTCGCACACAGCAGAGGACGTGGTGAGTATAGCGCGGGGGCATGCGCAACAATGGTCTTCTGTCGGTTGCGATCCGTCGCCGCCGGTAGTGGTTCAGGAAGCCGCGGGTAACAACGCATCGAGCCGCGCGTTGGCTTCGTCAAGCAATTTGAACGCGTCGCCATCGTAGCCGCCGGCATCGTCGCGCAACTGCTGCAGTTCATGCGCAAGATTGAGTGCGGTGAGCACGGCCAGGCGATCGGGCGACACCATCTTGTTGGTGCCGCGCAACTCGCGCATGCGCACGTCGAGCATGCGTGCGGCGGCGGTCAGGCTTGCGCGCTCGTCCTCGCTGACGCCGACCGTGTATTCACGATCGAGGATGCGGATGGTGACCGGCTCGCTCTTGCCCGGCTCATTCACGCTCACGTGTGCTGCTCCAGCGACTTGAGCCGGCTGATCATGGCTTCGACGCGGGTGCGAGCCTGTTCCTGCTTGGCCAGCAGCTGAATGCGTTCGCTGGCCATTTGCTCCTGTTGCTGGCGCAGGCTGCGATTCTCTTCCTGTGCCCGCTGAAGTTGCGTGGCCAGCGCATCAATGCGCGGCAGCAACTGCCGCAGTTCGCCGACCAGGTCGCGTTTGTCCATCCCCGCACGATAGGCAGCCCGCCGTGCAGGGTCAAGGCATCCTGGCATAACCAATGCGCAATCAGCTGGTTCTACCGGAACGATTGCCAGCTTCGCGCGTGGGAGAACGGAAAACGAAGGCGCATCGGACCAGTGTAGGCATGCAGGAGCGGAGCCAACAACTGCGGCGACAACTCCGTAGGAGCCAGTGATTGCTACACTGGCGTGCCGCTGCAACGAGAACATCCGCGTGAGTGAAACCGATCTGCCGGGATGGGCCGAGGTGGCCACCGCCACCGACCGATTGTCGCTGCCCAGCACGCCTGCGGAATTGCATGGCGCGCTCTGCGGCTGGCTCGCCGCCGGTGGTGAAGACTCGCCAGCGTGGCCGGCGCAGGTGATGGCGGATGCCGCGCTGCCGACGCCCGCGCGCGACGATGCGCTCGACCGCCTGCGCATCGCCAGTGTGAGCCAGATTGGCGACACCGATTTCGGTTTCCAGTTGCTGCTTCCCGATGACGACGTGCCCGTGGTTGATCGCGCCTCCGCGATGTTCGACTGGTGCCGCGCATTCCTGGGTGGCTTCGGCCTGGCGGTGGCTGACAGGAAATTGTCCGAGGAAGGCGAGGAAGCGCTCGGCGACATCGCCAACCTGGCGGCGGCGCGGGTCGACGACGTGGATCCGGAAGGCGATGAGGAGTCGCTGGCCGAGATCGAGGAGTACCTGCGGATGGCGGTGCTGCTGCTGCACGCCGACTGCACGCTCGGCCCGCGCCACCGGCAAAGCCTGCACTGACGATGGGCGTGACCGCGGCGCAACGTCGGGCCCTATCGCGCCGTCGCCGGCAACTGATGCTGGCCGCCGGTGACGGCGCAATCCTGATCCTGCCCGCAGCGCCCGAGCGCGTGCGCAGCCGCGATACCAACTACCCGTATCGACAGGATTCCGACTTCTGGTACCTGTCCGGTTTTACCGAGCCCGATGCGGTGCTGGTGCTGGTGCCGGGCCGCAAGCATGGCGAGTCGATCCTGTTCTGCCGCGAGCGGGACCCGGAGCGCGAAGCCTGGGACGGCCCGCAGTTGGGGCCGGAAGGCGCGGTGGAGGTGCTCGGGATCGACGATGCTTATCCGATCGGCGATATCGATGACATCCTGCCAGGCCTGCTGGAAGGGCGGGCGCGTGTGCACTACCACCTCGGGCGCGATGCCGACTTCGACCTGAAGCTGATCGGTTGGCTCAACCGCGTGCGCGCGCAGATCCGCCAAGGTGCGCAACCGCCGTACGAATTCCTGGCGCTAGGACATCTGCTGGACGAGATGCGCCTGTTCAAGGCGGCCGACGAATTGAAACTGATGCAGCGCGCCGCCGACATCAGCGTGCTGGCGCACCGCGCCGCGATGCGCGCAGCCCACGCCGGCATCCATGAATACGAATTGCAGGCCGAGGTCGAGCGGGTGTTCCGCATGCATGACGCGCAGCCTGCGTACTCCAGCATCGTCGGCGCCGGTGCCAATGGATGCGTGCTGCACTACCGCGACAACAATGCGAAATCACGCGATGGCGAGCTGGTGTTGATCGACGCTGGCGCCGAATACCGCAACTATGCCTCCGACATCACCCGCACGTTCCCGGTCAACGGACGCTTCACGAAGCAACAGCGCGCATTGCACGACCTGGTATGCGCCGCGCAGGCCGCAGCACTGGCGCAGGCACGGCCGGGCGTGGCCTATGAGGCCGGGCACGCGGCGGCGGTGGAAACCCTGACTGACGGCTTGCTGTCCCTGGGACTGCTAAAAGGCAAGCTCAAGACCGCCATTGCAGCTGGTGACTACAAGCGGTTCTACCGCCACAAGACCGGGCATTGGCTGGGGCTGGACGTGCATGATGTTGGCGAATACCGGATCGATGGCCAGCCACGACTGCTCGAACCGGGCATGGTCTTCACCATCGAGCCCGGCCTGTACATAGCGCCCGATGACACCAGTGTGGCGGCGAAATGGCGCGGTATCGGCATCCGCGTCGAGGACGATGTGCTGATCACCGCGAATGGCCACCGCGTACTGACCGATGCCCTGGAACGCAGCGCCGACCAGACTGAGGCATTGATGGCCGCCTGAGGCGAGGCGTCCGCCGGTTCCGGTCAGGCTGCGAATGCGTCTCGGGTCAAGTTGATCGGCGCGCCATCGGTGCAGGCCACTTCATCCTCGATGCGGATACCGCCATACGGCTTGAACGCGTCCACCCGGTCCCAGTCCACGCTGTCGCCGAGTCCCTTCTGCTTGAGCTCCTCCAGCAGCATGTCGATGAAGTAGATGCCGGGCTCGATGGTGACCACCATGCCCGGTTGCAGCACGCGGGTCAGGCGCAAGTAGGGATGCGCGTCCGGCTTGGCAATGGTGCCTCCGTTGTCGCTTTCTGCGAAACCGCCCACGTCGTGCACCTGCAGGCCGATGCCATGGCCGATGCCGTGCGGGAAGAACGTGCTGGACACGCCGGTCTCCACCGCGGTTTCAGCGGAAACCGTGATCACCCCGAAGTCCTTGAGGATGCTGGCCAGCGCCAGATGCGCGTCATGGTGAAGCTGCCGGTAATCGAAGCCGGCACGCACCGCATCGCACATCGTCAATTGCGCGGCATCAACCGCTTCGATCATCGCGGCGAACTCGTCGTCGTGCGCCGAATAGGTGCGGGTGATGTCGCAGGCATAGCCGCCGAAGCTGGCGCCGGCGTCAATCAGGAAACTGCGCGGCGGCTTTGGCGGCAGGCGGTCGCGCTCCATGTAATGCAGCACGGCCGCATGCTGGTTGAGCGCGACGATATTTCCGTACGGAAGGTCGTTGGCGTCCTGGCCGGCGGCCTGGCAATACGCCAGGTGGATGCCGAATTCGCTGGAACCTGCGCGAAACGCGCGTTCGGCGGCGCGGTGCGCACGCACGCCGATGCGCTGGGCCTGGCGCATCATCTCGATCTCGTATGGCGTCTTGAAGGCGCGTTGATAATCCAGGTAGGCGAGCACCGCATCCGGATTGTTCGGCGCATGCTTGCCCACCGTGCTTTGCGACTCGCCCAGAATTGCGCAACGAGCGATATCCCGTGGCAAATGCTGCGCGGCCTCTTCGGGAGTACGGATCACCTCGATATCGAAATGTTCGACCCAATAACCACTCGGCGCTTCCGGCACCACATGCCAGTAGTCGCGAGGCTGCATGAACAGCAGTTTCGGGCGCTGGCCCGGCGTGATCACCAACCAGCTGCCGGGCGCACGGGTGACCGGCAACCATGCCTTGAATTGCGGATTCACCGCGTACGGGTAGTCGCGGTCGTCAAACAATTGGTAATGCAAGCTGCCACTTGGGACCAGCAGGTGGTCTAGACCCCCACGCTCGAGCGCGACCGCCGTGCGCGCCTGCAGGGTTTTCAGATGCTGCGGGAACAGGGTGGCCAGGGTCTGGGTATTCATGGGCTGCCTCGTGTATGGACAGTCGATCTTGACGGATTCGGGGTGATCCCGCAGTGCAGCCCCGCCGGCTACCCGGCCTGGCTCCATTCGCGCAGGCGGCGGGTGGTCTCCGCATCCAGCCCCAGGAAGCGGATGCCGGCCCAGGTTTGCCCGGGGGCGCTGGCGGGATCGCACCACAGCACATGCGCGCCGACTTCGATGGCATCGCCGGTGCTGTCCGGCAGTGCGAAACGCAACTGGTACAGCGCATCTTCGCCCAACGGTGTGCTGGCCATCAGCAGCATTCCGCCCAGCGACAGGTTGCCAAGTTGGCCGACGCGATCGCCGCTCATGCTGTCGATCACGTCTGCCGCCGCGCTGACTGCGCGACGTGGCATGCGTCGGAATTCCCTGGTCATGCGTGCGCCCCGTCGGATTCGTTGCCGCCGCCGATGCGTTCCAGTGCCGCCACGGCTGCCCGCCAGGCGATGGTCGCTGGCGGGATGTCTTCCGCGACCATGCGCAGCCGCCCCGCCGCGAGCATGCGTGCGAGCGCATCCAGGTTGCCGCCATCAACGCGTTGTCCACGTCGATTGGTGAGCAATGCATGTCCGCTACGCGGGCTGACCCAGGCCAGGCGGCGACGGACCACGCTGTCGTCGACGGGATCCAGCATGTCGATCCAACGCGCCTCGACCAGCGTGGCCAGTTGCGCACGCGCCAGTAGCTCTGCGCTTGACAGCGGCGGTTGTGGGTCGCCCGCTTGACTGAGGTTTTCCTCGCCCAGTCGCGTGCGTGACTTGAGCTGCACGAGCAGTGCCGTGCGCGACGCGAGATCCGCGTCCTCCGCACGGCCATTCGCCAGCTGCCTGGCGATCGCCGCGGCGTCCTCGCTGTGGTAGCCCACCTGGCCCAGCGCTTCCTGGAGGCGCAAGGTGAATGCAGATTCCCGCGCCACCGTGGACGTCGCAACACTGGCTTGGATGATTGCAGCGGTGGTGCTGCGCAGTTCCCGCCACATCTCCGAGTCCTCGCCGCCCCGCAACAAGGCCAGCGACAGCACGTCGGTCCAGGCCTGGTCAAGCAGGATCGCGTGGAAGCGCGGCAGCGAACGTCCATCGATCAGCGCCGCGATTTCGCGTGTCGCGCGCTGCCTTGCGAGGTCGAGTTTCTCGCGGCCGCGCGCGGCATCGACCTGGCGTCGTTCGGCCATGTTGGTCTTGCGTGCGGCAGCTTGCAGGCCATCCTGCAGCGCGTGATTGGCGGCGACGAAACTATCGCGGGATGCATCCGGGTCGTCCAGTGCGGTCGCGACCGCACGTTGCAACAGGCCCAGCCATTGCATGTCCAGGTCGTCTTCGGCCAGCCATCGTGCACCTGCCAGCGAAATCGCATCCAGCAACATGCGCGCCGGATGGGCGGAATCGACGAAGAAGTCCTGCTCGCGCAGCGCAAGCTGCAGCAAGGGCAGCTGCAGGCGTTCCAACAGCGCCTCGCCGGGGCTGTCGCCACGCAATTCTCGCTGCAGCTGCGAAAGGAACAGGCTCAACAAGTCGAAGCTGTCGTTGTCGACATCGGCCATGGCCACGCCATGGCCATGCAGTTGCCGCGCCTGCGCCATCACGGTCTGGCGGATGTCCGCCAGCGAGCCGTGCTTGCCGGCGCCCTTGCGCAAGCGGCGCAGCATGCCTAGCACTTCTTCGCGGGTCAGTGTTTCGCGGATGCGATCGTCGCTGTCGCCGGCGCGCAGTTTCTCCAGCAGCGAACGGCGGCGGCCGATCAGCGCCTGCAGCGCGCCGAAACTGTCGATTCGCACTGGCCGAGGCGACACGGCCTCGTCACTGCTCGCCGGCGCCGGAACGTCCACGTGTGCTGCATCCTTTTCCGTGTCCAGTGTGGTCATCGTCCACGAACTGGTGTTGGTGTCTCGTTGGTCGCCGTCGCCTGTTTCGACCCTCTCGCCTGCCGGGAAGTCGAAATCGGAATCGGCATCGATGTCGATCTCCAGATCGGGGGAGCTGTCTCCTTGATCGCGGGCCGCAGCGGGAACAGTGGCGCTGGCCACGTTGTTGTCCGAAAGGGTCGCCGCGCGCCCGCGCACCGGCACAAAGCTCAGGTGCGGCAGGATGCCGTCGACGACCAGGTGTGCATTCAGGTCGTCGAGCAGCGCCGGGTAATGCGGGATCGTGATCCTTTCGAACTGCTGGTAGACCAGCTGGCGTGCGGCCATCGCCGGCAACAGCGCATGGCAGGTATTGCGCAGCGCTCGACACAGCGCATGCGGGCCCACCGGCACGTGTTCGGCATCAAACACCGGTGCACCGGCCAACACGCCGTACCGATGGCCCAGCAACTGCAACGCCGCGCTGTTGCGGGAGTCGCTGCGCGCCGCAATGGTATCGAGCATGGTGTCCTCGTCCATCTCGGCGTTGTCGACCAGGGTGAGGGTTTGTGTGGGGGCGTTGAGTGGTTCCATCGCACGCGCCACGCGCGGCGCATGAACGCCGGCCAATTCGGATTCCAGCTCCTGCCGGAACCGTGTGGTGAACTCGGCGGAAGCCTCGCGCAACCTGCGTGCGGCATCCCGCAGCATGGCCTGCTGTTGCGAATCCTCTGCACGCGCTCCCAGCCGGTCGAACTCCTGCGCCGATTCGGTCAGGACCACGTGCAGCTGCCGGCTGAGCTCCTCGCTCGCGGTCTGCAACTGATGCTCCAGCACACGCCGCGCCCGCGACGACAATTCGGCCCCTGCGAGCGTTTTTCGCATGGTCGGCTGCGGCATGGAATCAATCGAAGTCATCGGCGTCCCCAACGCGTCGGACAAGGGATGGTATGCCTTTGAGTGGAGACCACTCAATGCACGCAACTCAATCCAGGAACAGGCCAATCACGTCATTGGCGAAGCGACGTCCGAATTCGGTCGGTCGTATCCATGCCTGGTCTGCTTCCAGCCAGCCGCGTTCGCGTGCCAGTGCCAGCCTGTCGGCAATCACCGCGTGGGGCAGGCCGGTACGCGCCTCGAACATCGCAATCGGTACGCCATCGTTCAGGCGCAGCGCATTCAGCATGAAGTCGAATGGCAGGCGCGTCGCCTCCAGGACCTCGTCGCCGCCGATCCCGGCCAGGGTTCCGGCGTTGGCCAGGTAGGCAGTTGGATGTTTGGCCTTCCAGCGCCGCAGTACTTGCTGGCTGGCACCCAACGTCAGCTTGCCGTGGGCGCCCGCGCCAATGCCCAGGTAGTCGCCGAAGCGCCAATAGTTGAGGTTGTGCGCGCATTGCCGGTCGGGGCGTGCATAGGCACTGGTCTCGTACTGGGCGTATCCGGCTAACGCCAACTGGTGCTGGCACGCTTCCTGGATGTCCCAGGCGCCGTCTTCATCGGGGATTCCGGCGGGTGGACGCGCGGCGAATACGGTGTTCGGCTCAAGCGTCAGCTGGTAATGGCTGACATGGGTCGGCGCCAGCGCGATGCCCTGCTCGATGTCGTCCAGCGCCATCGCCAGGGTCTGCTGCGGCAGCGCATACATCAGGTCGATGTTGAGGTTGCCCAGGCCGGCGTCCTGCGCGGCCTTGACCGCGCGCCGTGCGTCTCCGCTGGAATGGATGCGGCCCAGGCGCTGCAGGCAGCCGTCGTCGAAACTCTGCACGCCGAAACTCAGGCGATTGACGCCGGCGGCGCGGTACCCCGCAAACGGGCCATGCTCGACGGTGCCGGGATTGGTTTCCAGGGTGATTTCCGCATTCGGTGCGAATCGAAGACGCGCGCTGGCCAGTTGCAGGAAGCGGTCGATCGCATCTGGCGGGAACAGCGACGGCGTGCCGCCGCCGAAAAACACGGTCTGCACGGTGCGTCCCCACACCAGCGGCAGGTCATGGTCGAGGTCGGCGATGAGCGCATCGACATAGGCATTGAACGGCAGTGCACCACGACCACCTTCGCCCCGGTATTCATGCGAGTTGAAGTCGCAATAGGGGCATTTACGCACGCACCATGGCAGGTGCACGTACAGGGAAAGCGGCGGGGTGTTCAGCACGGCTCACGTACGAGTTTTTTTCGCAATCGTGCCAGCGCCAACCCACGATGGCTGTCGCGATTTTTCACACGCGAATCCAGTTCTGCGGCGCTGCAGCCATGCGCGGGCGAGAAGAACACGGGGTCGTAGCCGAAGCCCTGGTCGCCTTGGCGCAGGTGCAGGATCCGACCTTTCCAGACGCCTTCGGCAATCAGCGGCTGCGGCCCGTGCGTGTCGCGCACCAGCGCCAGCACGCAGACGAAACGCGCCGTCCGTGCTTTTTCGTCGACGCCCTCCAGTTCACGCAGCAATTTGTCGATATTGCCTTCGGCGTCACCGTGGTCTCCCGCATAGCGCGCCGAATACAGTCCGGGGGCGCCGCCAAGTGCATCCACGCACAGGCCGGAGTCGTCACCCAATGCCGGTAGTCCGGTCGCGCGTGCGGCATGACGCGCCTTGAGGATCGCGTTCTCGATGAAGCTCAGTCCGGTTTCTTCGGCATCGTCGACGCCGAATTCCGACTGCGCGTGCAAGTCATGTGCATCGCCGAGAAGGTCGCGCAACTCGGCCAGTTTGCCGGCGTTGCCACTGGCAAGAACGAGCTTCATTGAAATGCCGGCTTCACAGGTGGGCCAGCGCCGCCTGCTGCGCCGCGAACAGCTCCCGGCAGCCGGCTTCGGCCAGCACCAGCAATGCATCCAGCTCATCGCGCCGGAACGCATGACCCTCAGCGGTGCCTTGCACTTCGATGAAGCCGCCACCGTCGTTCATCACCACGTTCATGTCGGTGTCGCAATCGCTGTCCTCGGCATAGTCCAAATCCAGCACCGGCACGCCACGATAGATCCCGACCGAGATCGCCGCGATCGCACCAACAATGGGATTCTTTGAAATGACCTTGCGCGCTTGCAACCAGCGTATGGCATCGACCAGCGCCACATACGCGCCGGTAATCGCGGCGGTGCGCGTGCCGCCGTCCGCCTGCAGCACGTCGCAATCCAGGGTGATCGTGCGTTCGCCCAGTGCCTTGCGATCCACGCAGGCGCGCAGCGAACGGCCAATCAAGCGCTGGATTTCCAGCGTGCGCCCGCCCTGCTTGCCGCGCGATGCCTCGCGATCATTGCGGGTGTTGGTGGCGCGCGGCAGCATGCCGTATTCCGCGGTGACCCAGCCTTCGCCCTTTCCGCGCAGGAAGCCAGGTACGCGGGTCTCCACGCTGGCCGTGCACAACACGCGGGTATCACCGAACTCGACCAGCACCGAGCCTTCGGCATGACGGGTATAGCCGCGGGTGATGGTGACGTTGCGCAGCTGGTCGTGGGCGCGGCCGCTCGGGCGAGGAGCAATAGAACTTGCAAGCGTCATTCAGGCGTTCCGGACGTGTGGCCGGCACCCGGCGGGGCGCTAGATTACCATTCGCATTCCGCTGTCCCGGCCACACCACCGATGTCGATCCGCAGCATGACCGCTTTCGCCTCCGCCGAGCGCGCCACCGAATGGGGCGTGCTGGGCTGCGAAATGCGCGCGGTCAACCATCGATTCCTCGAATTGGGCCTGCGCGTGCCCGACGAATTGCGTGTATTCGAGCCGCTGTTGCGCGAACGCGTGGCGGCGCGCATCTCGCGGGGCAAGCTCGACCTGGTGCTGCGCCTGCGCAGCAATGCCGAAGGCAGCGCGCTGCAGGTCGACGAAGTCGTGGTCGAGCAACTCGGCATCCTCGCGCAGCGACTGGGGACGCGCTTCCCGCAGTTGCGCGTGCAGTTCACCGAATTGCTGCAGTTCCCCGGCGTGCTGCAGTCGCGCGGGGTCGATCCTGAAGCCATGCAGTGCGAGGCATTGGCGTTGCTGGATGCGGTGCTGGACGATTTCGTCGCGGCGCGTGAGCGCGAAGGCGGCAAGCTGGCGGCCGTGATTGGCGAGCGCGCAGAAGTCATTGCCGGGATTGCCGCCGAGGTTCGCACCCTTGTGCCAAAGATTCGCGCTGGCCAGCGGCTGAAGCTCGAGACACGCCTGGCCGACCTGTCGCAGCCCGCCGATCCCGGCCGCCTGGAGCAGGAGCTGGTGATCTGGTTGCAGAAGCTCGACGTGGACGAAGAGCTCGACCGCCTGGATAGCCATCTTTCGGAACTGCGCCGCATCCTCAAGCAGTCCGAGCCGGTCGGCAGGCGCCTGGATTTCCTTTTGCAGGAGTTCAACCGCGAGGCGAATACCCTGGGCAGCAAGTCAGTCGATGCGCGCACCAGCAATGCGGCGGTCGAGCTGAAGGTACTGATCGACCAGATCCGCGAACAGATCCAGAACATCGAGTAGAAGGGACGTCGAGTAGCCATGCGCGGAACCCTCTACATCGTCGCGGCGCCCTCCGGCGCGGGAAAATCCAGCATCGTCAATGCGGTGCTGGAGCGTGACGCCAACATCAGCCTGTCGATCTCGTTCACCTCGCGCCAGCCGCGTCCGGGCGAACGCCATGCCGAGCACTATCACTTCATCAGCGCCGGCGAGTTCGAGGCCATGGTCGAAGCCGGCGACTTCTTCGAGCACGCGCTGGTGCATGGCGACTGGAAGGGCACCGCGCGCCAGTCGGTGGACCCGCAATTGCGAGCGGGCCGTGATGTGCTGCTCGAGATCGACTGGCAGGGCGCGCGCCAGGTGCGTTCGCGGATCCCCGATGCGGTCAGCGTGTTCATCCTGCCGCCGTCGCGGGCAGCGCTGGAGCAGCGTATGCAGAAGCGCGGACAGGACAGCGCCGAAGTGATCGCCAAGCGACTGGCGGCGGCGCGCGAGGAAATGAGCCACTACGGCGAGTTCGACTATGTGATCGTCAACGAACATTTCGACACGGCGGTGTCCGAGATGTGCAGCATCTTCACCGCCAGCCGCCTGCGCAAGGACGCGCAGGTCGCGCGGCACGCGCGCCTGATCAGCTCATTGCTGGCCGATGACGTCGATTCCTGACGCCTAAGTCACTGATTTACAACGCAGAGACTTGTGTTTTGGCGGCGCTGTGGCTACAATTTGCGCCCTCTTGGATTCACTTCAGCGACCGAGCGGTCGCAGGACAGACATGGCCCGTATTACCGTCGAAGATTGCCTGGAAGTGGTCGACAACCGCTTTGAACTCGTGATGATGGCCGCCAAGCGCGCGCGCCAGCTGGCTGGTGGCGTGGAGCCGAAGCTGGACAACAGTGAAGCCAACGACAAGCCGACCGTGCTGGCCCTGCGCGAGATCGCTGCGCGCGAGATCGACAACGACTACATCGATGCCGTCGAGAAGGCCGAGCGCAATCGCAAGGAGCGTGAGGCGCTGGAGTGGGCTGCCGCCGAAGTGGTGGCCGGCGACGACGACATGAAGAACGACGACTGAGCCTGGCGCAAGCATCGGCCGGCACCGATTCGAAACGGCCCTGCGGGGCCGTTTTCGTTTGCATCGAAAACTAGTTTGCGGGCTTGCATCGGCGGGGTTAGGCTCGGCGACATGAGTCCCGGAGATCCCGCCCTAGCCGCGCCGACCAGCGCCATGCCCGACGACGGCATGGTGCCTGACTATGTGCAGGCGCTGGAGCGGGCCGCCAGTTACCTGCCCGCGTCGCAACACCAGTTGCTGCGCCGCGCGTGGGCGGTGGGCGCCGCTGCGCATGTCGACCAGCTGCGCAAGTCCGGCGAGCCTTACATCACGCATCCGGTGGCGGTCGCGCAGGTGTTGGCCGAACAGGGACTCGATGTCGAGACCCTGATCGCGGCGATCCTGCACGACACCATCGAGGACACCCCGCTGTCGCGCGCCGACATCGCCGCGCAGTTCGGCGAGACCGTGGCCGACCTGGTGGACGGGGTCACCAAGCTGGACAAGCTGCACTTCGCCGACCGCCAGGAAGCCGCCGCGGAGAACTTCCGCAAGATGTTGCTGGCGATGTCGCGCGACCTGAGGGTGATCCTGATCAAGCTGGCCGATCGCCTGCACAACATGCGCACGCTGGGGGCGCAGTCGCCCGGAGCGCGCCGGCGCATCGCCAGCGAAACGCTCGACATCTATGCACCGATCGCGCAGCGATTGGGCATGAATTTGATCAAGGCGGAACTGCAGGACCTGGGCTTTCGCGCGCTGCATCCGTGGCGGCATGCGGTGATCGACAAGCGCATCCGCAGCCAGCCGCTGGTGCGGCGCGAAGCCTTGGCCAAGATCGAGGCGCAATTGGCGCAGCGGCTGGCGGTGGAAAAACTCGAGCACACGCTGATCGGCCGGATCAAGACGCCGTGGAGTATCTACAACAAGATGCACGTCGAACACCGCAGCTTCGACCAGGTGATGGACGTGTTTGGCTATCGGGTGATCGTCGACAACGTGCCGGCCTGTTACCACGCGCTGGGCGTGGTGCATTCGGTGTTCAAGCCGCTGGATGCCCGCTTCCGCGACTTCATCGCCATTCCCAAGGCCAACGGTTACCAGTCGCTGCATACGGTGCTGTTTGGACCGTATGGTTCTCCGATCGAGGTGCAGATCCGCACCCGCGACATGGACCTGGTGGCCGAGCGCGGCGTGGCCGCGCATTGGGCCTACAAGCATGGCGGCGAGCCCGGCAGCAATGCACAAAGCCGCGCGTCGGCCTGGATCGCCAATCTGGTCGAAAGCCAACGCAGTACGGGTTCGTCGCTGGAATTCCTGGAGAACGTCAAGGTCGACCTGTTCCCCGACGAGGTCTACCTGTTCACCCCCAAGGGCGACATCTTGTCGTTGCCGCGCAACGCCACCGCGCTGGATTTCGCCTATGCCGTGCATACCGATGTCGGCAACCGCGCCGTGGCCGTGCGCGTGGACAAGCAGCTGGCACCGTTGCGCGCCAAGCTGGCGAGCGGGCAGACCGTGCAAGTGATCACCGCCAAGTCCGCGACGCCTGCGCCGCAATGGCTGGAATGGGTGGTATCGGGCAAAGCGCGCACCGCAATCCGCCACCAGCTCAAGCACCTTGAGCACGAGGACGCGGTACAGCTGGGCCATCGCATGCTGGACCGCGCGCTTGGCACCCAGAACACCTCGCTCGACCGGCTGCCGGCGGACCGGCTGGACGCCTAC
>JBBSTP010000042.1:0-13213 GCA_038235795.1 Lysobacterales bacterium
GCTCGTCCAAGGACACACCGGTGCGCGACATCATGACCGCGCAGGTCGTCAGCGTGTCCCCGCACGACAACACCGACATGTGCATGCAACTGGTGACCGACAGCCGCATCCGCCATTTACCGGTGATCGAAGACGGGCAGGTGATCGGGGTGATTTCGATCGGCGACCTGGTCAAGGCGGTGATCGAAGAACAACGCCAGGAACTCGACCACCTGCAGCGTTATATCGCGTCCTGACCCGGGCGCCCGACGGGGGAGGTCAACCGTCTTTGCCGTCGCAGTAACGGGCATCCTTGCCTTGCCCGAGGTCGGTGGTGGCCGCCAGCCCGGCGATGGGCGCTGCAACGTTTGCCAGCACCGCCGCTGCCGCAGCGCGCAAGCCCATCCGCACATAATCGGGATGCACGTTTGGATTCTTGAAACTGCCGCGCACATAGAAGGGCGCACGCAGTGACAGCGGGCTGAAGGTCTTGTTCTTGGCCTTGAAGGTAAGATCCAGCCGCTCGTCGTCGAGATCGATCAAACCTTTGCCATTTAGGCGCAGTTCGGTGGTATCGAACACGAGCGCTCGCGGTGTCATCACCCCGTTCTTGACCGCGAAATCCCCGTACGCGCAGCGAATGGGAATTTGCCTGTCATGGGTCAGCTTGATCTTCAGGATACCGGCAAGGTCCATGGAGGCAAACTCCATCAACAGCTTGCTGATCTGGCCACGGCCCATGCCCGCTTCGGCATCACCATCGGCGTTGGCGGCCATCAATGCAATCGAGTTGCCCTGGGTGGTCACGGCGATGTCCGCACGCACCTTGCCAATCGCGGTGTTGCCGAGTTTCGCCTTGGGCATGAGCTTGCCCAGGGTCATCCCGCGCGCAGTGACCTTGGCCTGGGTGCGGATGGTGCGTTCGCGCGCATCCATGCGAATGGTGGACCGCAGGTCGCCGTCGGCGACCCCGAAATTCAGCGGATCCAATCGCAGCACGCCGTCATTGATCAGCAGGTGCGCATCCATGTCATCGATCGGCAGCGTGATCGTGTTGACCCGTCGCGCCTTGAGTCGCACGTCCGCGTCCATCGCGCGCAGCCTGTCGAGCTTGTACGGCTCGCTCGGGAACAGCCTGGGGCTTGCAGCCTCGCTGGCGGCTTTGGCAGCGAGTGCCGGCGTGCTGGACTTCCCGCCCCGTGCTCGCGGTGCCTTGCCGATGAAACCGGCGAGATCATCGAAGTCAAGGCGCTTGGACAGAAGGTTCGCCTTGAACATCGGCCTGGCGCCACCCACGGTCACGGCCGCGTCACCCGCCAGGTCACTGTCGCCCACCTTGCCGCTGAACTTGTCGTAATGCCAGGTGCTGCGGTTGCCCTTCAGGATGTCGCGCGTCAGGTGCCCGTCGAGGTTGTAGGGCGGGGTATCCGGAGTGGCCACGCCGATCAGCGGATACAGGTCGGCCAGGTTGCGGCCCGCCAGTTCGAGTTTCAGGTCCAGATCGCGGAAGCGCAGCGGATCAAGCAGGGATCCGCGTGCGTGGGCCTTGGTTGGGCCAGCGGTCGCTTTCACATCGATCCGGTAGGGACGGTCGCTGTCGCGCAATTCCAGCGGCGATTCCGCTGTGCCATCCAAGGTGAACGCGTTGCCATTCCAGCGACCGCCGCCAGCCACCGAGATCGGCGGCTCGGCATCGTTGCTGCGTCGCGGCATGCTGTCGACATCGAGCTTGATGTCTGTTTTGCGCGCAGGTTCGAAATAGGTGAGCAGGCCTTTGTCGATGCGAACGTTGCGGAATTCGGGCAGGTCGCTTTCGCCATCGCCGAACACCCAGTTGCCAACGCCCTTGGGATCGCGCTGCAGGTGCAACACCGGCTTGTCCAGGGCAATCCGCGGGATCTGCACGTCGCCGCGCAACAGCGGCCAGAACCGCAGGTCGAACTCCAGGCGGTCGGTGCTTGCCATCTCCGGCTCGCGCGCCGAGGCGATGTTGCCGAAGCGCAGGCCATCGGCAGTAATGGTGAGGGTGCGTCCCAGGTCGACATCAAGATCGCCATCGATGTGGAATTCACGGCCGGTCTGCGCCGTCACCCGCCGTTCGATCGGACGCTTGAACCAGTTCCAGTCCCACAGCAGGATCAGTACCACCAAGGCGACCGCAAGCAGTAGCAGCACGCTTCCCCACGGATGCCGGGATATCCAGTTGCGTGTCGAGTTCAAGGGGGAATCGGGTGCCATCATCTGTCGACCTTCGTGACCAGTGAGTCAAGCGTGGGTGAACGTGTTGCGTGCCGCTCAGCCCGGCGTACGGATCTGTGCGAACACGGCGATGTAGTGGCAGATGCTGCCACCCAGCACGAACAGATGCCAGATCGCGTGCGAGTAGCGCAATGAGGGGCGGTGGTAGAACACCGTGCCGAGGGTATAGGACAATCCGCCGGCGATGAGCCAGCCAAGCGTCCATGCATCGAGCGCGGCGAACAGGGGCTTGGCCGCCACCAGGATCAGCCAACCCATCGCCAGGTAGATCAGCGTGGAGAGTTTCTTGAAGCGCCCCGTGTAAAAAAGCTTGAAGACCACCCCGGCCAGCGCCAGCGTCCAGATCATCGCGAACAGCCACCATCCTACTGGGCCCCGCAAGCCGATCAAGGTAAAAGGGGTATACGTGCCTGCGATCAGCACGTAGATCGCGCAGTGGTCGAAGACCTTCAGCCGGCCCTTGGTGATCGGGTGCTGGATGGCGTGATAGAGGGTCGAGGCGACATAAAGCAGCAACAGCGCGATGCCGAACACGATCGCCGCGCCAAGCTGCCAGCCATTGCCATCCAGCGCGGCAAGCGTGACCAGGATGGCGCCACCGGCCAGCGCCGCGGTGGCGCCCAGGCCATGGGTCATGGCGTTCGCCAGTTCCTCACGGGCATGGTGGTGCGGGTTGTCTGACATCGGAGCTGCCATGCGGGCGACTGGCCCGATCAACTTCCGACAATGGCGGCTGGCGCCAGAGCCTGCAACCTAATTTTCCGCCTTGCCGCGATGCCGGCGCTACAGTCGCCCGGCATCAACGTCCTTCAGGAAGGCGATCAAGCCGGTCATGTAGGTCTGCTGGTCGTCGTACATCGCCATGTGGCTGCCGTTCCTGGATCGCAGGAGGCGACCGCGCGGGAATTGGGTTGCCATCCACGCCATGTGCCTGGGATCCATGGTGTCGTGGTCGGCACCGATAACAAGGGTCGGCACGGAGATGTTCTTCAGGTCCTCGCTGCGGTCCCAGTTCAGCAGGATGCCGCTCGCTCCCATCTCGCTGGGTCCCTGCATCGGGATGTACACGTCCTTGTTCAGGCGCCCGAATGAACGCAGCACAGGTTCGGGCCACTGGTCCGGAGGCATGCGCAGGACATGGTCGGTGTAGAAGTTGCTGACCAGCAGTTCTTCGTAGCGCGGGTTGGCGAAATCCTTCTTTGCCTCCAGCGCGAGGATCTCCTTGAGCGCCGCAGCATCCATCTTCGGCATCAGCACGTCGTGTGCATAGGTGTTGTACGCCGGGATCGACGACATCATGTTCGAGATGACAAGGCCCTTGAGGTGCTGCGGGTACTTGAGCGCGTATTCGATCGCGAGGATGCCGCCCCAGGAATGGCCGTAGAGGTAGAAATTGTCCTTGTCCAGTCCAAGCGCGGCACGCACCTGTTCGACCTCATCCACGAAGCGCTCCGTGGACAGCAGCGGCGCCATGTCCTTGGGCTGGTCGCTGAAGGCCGAGCCCAGCTGATCGTAGTAGTAGTACTCGATGCCTTCGGCCGGCAGGAAGCTGTCGAAGGCCTCGTAGGCCTGATGGTTTCCTCCCGGGCCGCCGTGCAGGATCAGCAGCTTGATCCGCGGGTTGTTGCCGACACGCTTGGTCCAGACCCGGAAGTCGCCGGACGGGGTATGGATCGGGATCATCCTGACGCCGCCAGCCAGCACGTCGTCGCGGCCACTGTTGTCGAAATAGGCGCTGGTGGCAGCCGTTGCCTCAGCGGCCTGAGGCGAGGCAGTCGCTGCGAACGTCGCAGTGCGACCGCCACAGCCTGCGAGGAGGACCAGCAGGCCCACCAGTATTCCAGAAACGTGCCTGAACATGGGACTCTCCGCTGCGATGTCCGGGCGAGCATGGCAGAGCGTTGCCGACCCTGCAATCCGAGTACCAGAGCGCACGTTTGGGATGCCGGCAGCGATTGCTAAGATGGATTGCCGTCGCCCTGTCGCCAGTCCCATGATCATTTCGCACCAGCATCGTTTCATCTTCGCCGCCGTGCCCAAGACCGGGACGCATTCGGTGCGCCAGGCGCTTCGCGAGCACATGAGCGAAGACGATATCGAGCAGGTGGGCCTGTTCGTCACCAGGCGATTCCCCTATGAGGACCTTGCCGCGATACGGCACGGCCATTTCGCGCTGAAACAGGTGCGCCCGCATTTGGGTGAGGACGCATTCGCGAATTATTTCAAGTTCGCCTTCGTGCGCAATCCCTTTGATCGGTTCGTGTCGTACTGCGCCTTCATGACCCGTGGCGCAGACGTGTTCGAGAAAACGCCGCAAGCGGTGATGGAACATTTCCTGTTCGCCGAGCCGCCTGAGCAGCACATCCTGTTCCAGCCGCAGGCCAGCGTGCTGGTCGATGACGAAGGCCACTTGCTGACCGACATGGTGGGGCGGGTCGAGGACATGCAGGTCTCGTATGATGCGATCTGTGCCCGCATCGGCATCCCGTCGCGCTCTCTGGAGCAAGTCAACAGCAGCCGCCGTGGCGACTATCGCTCCTATTACGATGATCGTTTGCGCGAGGCCGTCGCCGCGCGCTACGCGCAGGACCTCCGCATGTTCAACTACCAGTTCTGACGACGATGGACACCACCGCACGCCCGGCAGCAAATCCCCGCAAGACGACGTCGGTGCGCCAACTTGGCGCGGTCGAGATCGAAGCGCTTCGCGAAGCGATCCTCACCATTCCCGAAGCGGTCTGGGATACCGAAAACGCGGGCAAGCCGAACAAGTTCGAAGCGCTCGACAGGACCCGCCACATCGTGTTCCGGTTTGTCGACAGCACCCGCGACTGGCGCGGCTCGCATGACCGCCCGGCGTGGGCGCAGTGGCGGCATGTACTGGAGCCCGTGATGTTTCAGGCGGTTGCTGGCTATGGATACGCTCAAGGCGTGTTCCCGCGGGTGATGCTGGCGCGGATGGCGCCCGGTGGCATGATCCAGCCGCACATCGACGCCAATCCGGCAGCCAAATGGCCGCACAAGATCCATGTGCCGCTGTTGACCAACAACCAGGTCGAGTTCCTGGTCGGCGAGACGATCCATCACTTCCCGGTCGGCCATGCAGTCGAGGTCAATAACCTCGGCCCGCATGCGGTCAACAACCGGGGCGAGAGCGATCGTATTCACCTGATCTTCGAGTACTACGACCTGGACCAGCCGGAACCCGATTGGCTGCTGCCTTTCCTGGAATCAGACGCTCCGCGCTGAGCCCGGATTCAACCCGTGGCCACCGCGTCCGCATGCTCGCGGGTGGCCATGAATTCCACCCCCGGTGAACGCTCCTGCGCCAACTGCAGGTTGACCCGGGTTGGCGCCAGGTACACAAGGTGGCCGGCGCCATCCAGCGCAAGGTTCATTGCATTCTTCTCGCGGAATTCCTCGAGCTTCTTCGCATCGCCGCACTTGATCCAGCGCGCGGTGGTGACCTGCACAGGTTCAAATGACGCCTCGACGCTGTACTCGTCCTTGAGCCGGTAGGCGACTACTTCAAACTGAAGCACGCCGATCGCGCCGAGCACCAGGTCGTTGCTCATCAACGGCTTGAAGAACTGGGTGGCGCCTTCCTCGGACAACTGCGCCAGCCCCTTCTGCAATTGCTTGAGCTTGAGCGGATCGCGCAGGCGGGCGCGGCGGAACAGTTCCGGGGCGAAATTCGGAATGCCGGTGAAAGCGATCTTCTCGCCCTCGGTAAAGGTGTCGCCAATCGAAATGGTGCCGTGGTTGTGGATGCCGATGACATCGCCGGGGAAGGCGCTTTCGGCGATCTCGCGATCGGATGCCATGAAGGTCAGCGCGTTGGCAAGCTTGAAGTCCTTGCCGGTGCGCGGGTGGAATGCCTTCATGCCGGCGCTGAATTTCCCGGAGCACACGCGCATGAACGCCACGCGGTCGCGGTGCATCGGATCCATGTTGGCCTGGATCTTGAACACGAAGCCGGTGAGCGTGGATTCCTCCGGCGCCACGTCGCGGGTCAGGGTGGCGCGAGAGCGCGGTGACGGCGCGTTTTCGACGAAAAAATCCAGCAGCGGCTGCACGCCGAAGTTGTTGACGCCGGAGCCGAAGAACACCGGCGATTGCTGGCCAGCCAGGTAGGCCTTGCGATCGAACGGATGGCTTGCGCCCTGCACCAGGTCCAGTTGGTCCCTCAATTCCGCCAGCATGTCGGCCCCGATTCGTGCCTCGACCTTGGGATCATCCAGCGATTTGAAAATCGTCGAGTCCTGGCGGGTGAAGTTGCGACCGGGTTCGTACAGATGGACTTCGCCAGTGATCAGGTGGACAACACCCTTCAGGCGTGACCCCATTCCGATTGGCCAGGTTACCGGCGCGCACTGGATGCCGAGTACCGATTCGATTTCATCCAGCAGGTCGATCGGATCTTTGCCCTCGCGGTCAAGCTTGTTGACGAAGGTCATGATCGGCGTGTCGCGCAGGCGACACACCTCCATCAGCTTGATCGTGCGTTCTTCCACGCCCTTGGCGACGTCGATCACCATCAGCGCGGAGTCGACCGCGGTCAGCACGCGGTAGGTGTCCTCGCCGAAGTCGGCATGGCCGGGGGTGTCGAGCAGGTTGATGATGCGGCCCTCGTACGGGAACTGCATCACCGAGCTGGTCACCGAGATCCCGCGTTCCTTTTCCAGCGCCATCCAGTCGGAGGTTGCGTGACGCGAAGCCTTGCGACCCTTGACCGAGCCGGCCATCTGGATCGCGCCGCCGAACAGCAGCAGCTTTTCGGTCAGCGTGGTCTTGCCGGCATCGGGGTGGGAAATAATGGCGAAGGTGCGGCGACGCGCGGATTCGCGGGAAACGTCTTGGCTCAAAGCTTCGGACATGGGGGCGCCGCGCTTGGGCGCGTCTGTCGGATCAGGAGGATCGGCGATTATAGCGGGCGCTGTTGGCCCGTCGCCTGCTGCCAGTTCAACGCTTCGGCATTGTCACGCCGCGCATGCGGAAAGGGATCGACATCAGGCGCATGCCGCGGTTGACCTGGACCGCAAAATGCAGGTGCGGGCCAGTAGTGAAGCCGGTGTTGCCGGACAGGCCGATCTGCTGGCCGGCCTCCACCCGCTGGCCGACGCGCACCAGCGCACCCTGCGTCTGGAGATGGGCATAGATGCCCATGGTCCCGTCGTCATGGACGATGCGCACGAAGTTGGCGCGACCACCGTATTTTTCCTTCTTCAGGCCGGCCTTGCTGAAATCCGATTCGACCTGCATCACCGTGCCCGCGCGCGCCGCGAGCACCGGCGTGCCGATGTCGGCGTAGAAATCCAGCGCGTAGAGATTCTGTTCGTCGTCATGGCTGAAACGACCACCGAAGCCCTGGTCGACGCGGCTGCGCGGTTGCCGCAGCGGCGCCAGGTATTCCACATCCTGCGGCTTCGCACTAGGATTGCCCGGCAAGCCGGTCAGGCTCAACTCGAACGATCCCGTGCGACCGGGATCATCCGCGCGCAGGCGTGCCACCAGCGCACTGCCCCGAGCCGGCACCGTGGCCCGCGCCGGCAGTTGCGGATCGCCATGCACGTTGCTGCTGCGGGTGAGCCCCAACAACACCTCGATCGGGCCAGCCAGCCTGTTGTCCGCCCAGGCCAGGTATTCGCCATCGCCCGCTTCCACCCGCAGGCGCGCGATCGCGCCAGGCTCCACCGGCACCGGGATGACCCGCACCGTGGATGCGCTGGCATTCCGTGGTTGCTGGTCGCCGTAGTGGACCACGCCAGCCTTGTCGACCCAACGATAGACCTGCGCATTGGCGCTAGCCGACAACGCCACGCCCAGCACGCCGAGCAGGCAAGCGGACAGCGGATGGCAGGGCAGGCTCGGGTGCATGTAGACAGTATGTCGCACGCCTGCGCTGCAGTGCCCGCGCCGACGCCAACGTGGTGTTCGGTCACCTATATCGCTTTATCCGCATAAAGAGATTGACAGACTGGATCAGCATCGGCAGACTTCGGTCATCCATCGAGACCGGCTGAGGGACAGGCCCGAAGAAGCCGGGGCAACCTGATGGAGACGACCGACGACGGCCGTCTCCGTCGCGGTGCCAAATCCTGCGGGGACCTGGGCGTCCACCGGAAGATGGTTGCGATGCCGCGCAGTGCACTGCAGGGCATCCGCATCCGCCGACGTGTTCGGTCTTCCGTCATCCCCGCGCGATCCGATGGTTCCATCCACATCGGGATACCGCCATGAGCCTTGCCGAACGTAACGCCCCCAGCCTGACACCTGCCGTGGCTGCGGCCCGCATGCGGTCGTCGATTCCGCGGGACATCAACAGACAGGACTGCGTACGCGGGTGCATCGATGCGGTGCTGGCCACGCGTCATGCAGGCACGCGCAAGGTGCGCATCGCCTACGAATTGGTCGGCGCAGCAACTGCGCCAGTTGCCCTGGTGGCCGGTGGCATCTCCGCGCATTGCCACGTCGCGGCGAATGTCATGGATGGAAGCCGCGGTTGGGCGCAAGGCCTGACCGATCCCGGCCACACCCTGGACCCGGCCAAGACACGCATCCTGGCGTTTGATTACATCGGCGCCGATGGCAGCCTGGACGCGCCGATCGATACCGCCGACCAGGCCGATGCCGTTGCCTTGCTGCTGGAGGCGCTCGGAATTGACACGCTGGCAGTGTTCGTTGGCTATTCGTATGGCGCATTGGTCGGACTGCAGCTGGCGCAGCGCCATCCGTGGCGACTCCGGCAACTGGTCGTGGTCAGCGGCGCACACCGCCCGCATCCGTATGCATCGGCGTGGCGCGCGCTGCAGCGCAAGGCAGTGGCCTTGGGGCAACTGCAATGCGCGGACGAACAGGGCCTGTCGCTGGCGCGCCAGTTCGCGATGCTCAGCTATCGCACCCCGGAAGAATTCGCCGAGCGTTTCGATGCAGCACCCACGTTGCAGAACGGCCGCGTTTGCGTGGCCGCAGAGGACTACTTGGATGCGGCGGGTGCCAGGTTCGTGGCGCACACCAACGTCACGGCGTGGCTGCGCCTGTCGGAATCGATCGACCTGCATCTGGTCGACCCGACCACCATCCGGACGTCAACCACGGTCATCGCGGTCGAAAGCGATCGCCTGGTGCCGCTGTCGGACGCGGTCACCCTGGTCGAAGGCCTGGGCTTGAACGGACGCTTGCGCGTGTTGCGCTCGCAATTCGGCCACGACGCCTTCCTCAAGGAACCTGATCGCATCGACGCCCTGCTCGCCGCCGAGCTGGGCCCTGTCACTACCGGAGAAAACGCATGAGCCTGTCCCGTTGCGACAACACCGCAGTCGACACGGGTGACTGTCGCCCCGGCACGCGCGCGGTGCGCGCCGGCATCGATCGCGACGCCGCGTTTGGCGCGGTCACGCCGCCTTTGGTGCTGTCGTCAAACTTCAGCTTCGCCGGCTTCGACCAGAAGCGCCAGTACGACTACACCCGCAGTGGCAATCCGACCCGCGACTTGCTGGCCGAAGCATTAGCGCAGCTGGAAGGCGGCGTGGGCGGCGTGGTGACGTCGACCGGCATGTCCGCGATTGCCCTGGTACTCAATGCGTTGCTGCAACCGGGCCAACGGCTGGTGGTGCCGCACGATTGCTACGGCGGCAGCTGGCGCCTGTTCAATGCGCTGGCGAACAAAGGTGCATTCGATTTGGTCACCGTCGAGCTGACCGACCCTCGCGCGCTGGCTGAAGCACTGGGCGTCGCAGGCGACGGACGCGCCCCGGCATTGGTCTGGATCGAGACGCCCTCGAACCCTTTGCTGCGCATCACCGACCTACGCTTCGTGATCGATGCCGCACACCGGGCCCGTGCGCTAGCGGTGGTCGATAACACGTTCCTGTCGCCCGCGCTGCAGCGGCCGATCGCCGACTTCCAGGCCGACGTGGTGGTGCACTCGACGACGAAATACATCAATGGCCATAGCGACGTGGTGGGAGGTGCGGTGATCTCCCGAGATGCCGCCGTGCATGAGCAACTAGCCTGGTGGGCCAATTGCCTGGGCGTCACCGGTTCCCCGTTCGACAGCTTCCTGACGTTGCGCGGGTTGCGCACCCTGGATGCGCGCTTGCGCGTGCATCAGGAAAACACGCAAGCATTGGTGGCGTTGCTGGATGGTCATCCAGCTGTTCGCGCCCTTCATTATCCGGGCTTGGCTTCGCATCCGGGGCATGCGCTGGCCGCGCGCCAGCAGCATGGCTTCGGCGCGATGATGAGCGTGGAGCTCGAAGGCGGCGAACAAGCGGTGCGCGCGTTCCTCGAGGGGCTGCGCTATTTCACCCTCGCCGAGTCGCTGGGCGGCGTCGAGAGCCTGGTCGCGCACCCGGCGACCATGACCCATGCGGCGATGAGTGCGCACGCCCGCGCGCTGGCCGGTATTTCCGATGGCCTGTTGCGGCTGTCGGTCGGCATCGAACATGCAGATGATCTGTGCGCCGATATCGCTGGCGCGCTGGCGCGTGCGGCAACCGTGGCCAAGGCGGCGCACAAGGTCGCGCAATGAATGCAAGGGCCATGCCGCTGCGCGTTTGTGCTTTGGCGCCGGCGCGGGTCGCCCTGCTGGGTACCGGCAGGGTTGGCACCGCGGTGTGGTCGCGGCTGGCGGCCTGGCATGGCACCCCGTTGGGCGAGCGGCTGTCGCTGGTGCATGTCGCCAATTCGCGGGTGGCGATCAGCAACCGCGATGGCATTCCTGCCAACGTCGACGTACGGATGAGTCGCCTTGCGTCGCGGACCAGTTCACTGGACGCAGTGGACGCCGCGCTCGGGCGCTCCGGCACCCGTATCTTGATCGACGCGACTGCATCGGATGAGGTGGCGGGTCGGCACGTCGATTGGTTGTCGCGCGGCGTGCACGTGGTCACGGCCTGCAAGTTGGGGCAGGGCAGCTCGCTTCCGCGTTGGCGTGCGATCCAGTCGGCTTGCCACGCCGGCGGCAGCCACTATGGCGACAGCGCAACGGTGGGCGCCGGGTTGCCGGTGCTGCGCAGCCTGCGCGACTTGCAGGCCGGTGGCGACCGCATCCACGCGATCGCCGGAGTGTTGTCTGGTTCGCTCGCATGGCTGTGCAACCACTACGACGGCCTGCGCCCGTTTTCCGGCTTCGTGCGCCAGGCCCGAGACGCCGGTTACACCGAGCCGGACCCGCGCGAGGACCTGTCCGGCGAAGACGTGCGCCGCAAGCTGCTGATCCTTGCCCGCGCCGCGGGCTATCCATTGCAGGGCGACGCGGTGCAGGTGGAATCGCTGGTGCCCGATGCCTTGGCGAACCGCGCCATCGAGGAGGTCGACGCTGCCTTGCCACAGCTCGATGCGCCTTTGCGGGAACGCTACGCCAACGCATACAAGAACGGCGAGACGCTCCGCTTCATCGCACGCCTGCAACAGGGTTTGGCGACGGTCGGGCTGGAATCATTGCCCGTAGACCACCCGTTGGCAGGCGGCGCCGGGACCGACAACAGGGTCGGGATCTGGTCGGATCGCTATCCCGAGCATCCGTTGCTGATCCAGGGACCGGGGGCAGGCGCGGGAGTCACTGCGGCAGCGTTGCTGGACGATGCTTTGGCAATCCAGTCAGCCGTGGCGAATGCACGCAACGATCAGGCGGACGTCTCGATGCCGAAGAACGTTTCGATCGGCTGGGGTCGCTGGAACACATAGCCCTGCGCGTAGTCCACGCCGAGTTCGCGCAAGTGCGCCAGCTGCGATTCGTTCTCCGCCTGTTCGGCCACGGCGCGCTTGCCGAGCACGTGCGCGATGTCGGTGATCGAACGCACCACGGCCTCCGACAGTCCGGGATTGTCCAGGTCGCGTACGAAGCTGCCATCGATCTTCAGGTAGTCGACATCGAGATCGCGCAGGTAGCTGAACGAGCAGAAGCCGGTGCCGAAGTCATCCAGGGCGAAGCGGCAACCCAGTTCGCCCATGCGGTCGATGAAGCGTCGCGCGCGGGTCATGTCGCGGACAACACTGGTTTCGGTGATTTCCAGACAGACCTGCTCCGGCTTGAGCGGGCCGCGCTTCAGACGCGCTGCGAAGTAGTCGCCGAAATCCTCGTCCACCAGGGTCGTGCCACCGAGGTTGATGCTGCACAGCTCGACCTGCTCAGTGGCTTGCGGATGTAGTTCCAACCAGGACAGGGTGGCGTCCAGGACATAGCGGTCGAGCCGCGGTCCGAGCCGGTAGCGTTCCGCCGCCGCGATCATCTCCGCAGGGGGGCGCAGGTTGCCTTCGCTGTCCAGCCAGCGCACAAGGATCTCGAAATGCGCCTGCATCGATCCAGGATTGCGCAGGTCGACGATCGGCTGGCACCACAGGGCGATGCGGCGCTGGTCGAGCGCCTCGCGCGCGGCGATTGCCGAATGCATTGCACGGGTGCGGATGCGAAGGTCGTCCGGATTCGACGCTGCGGCGAAGAAGCGATTGCCGCCAAGTTCCTTGGCCGCGAAACAGGCCGCATCGGTCTGCGACAACAGGTCGTCGAAGCTCATGTGCGGCGGTTTGCTGGTGGCCAGGCCGATACTGCCGGTGGTCCCAAGGTTCTGGCCCTGCCAGGCGATCTTCAGGCCTTCGATCGCCGACAGCAGGCGACGCGCGCGGGTGCTGGCGGTGCGTTCGTCCATTGCCACCAGCACTGCGAACTCATCACCACCGGTACGCGCAAGCAGGGAATCCTCGCCGAATTCATCGCGGACCAGTCCGCCCATGCGCCGGATCATCTCGTCGCCGGCAACATGGCTGGCGGAATCGTTGACCAGCTTGAAGTGGTCGAGGTCGGCATAGAACAGGGTCAACGTATCGGCGCTGGCCGCCAGCAATTGCCGGGCCTGTTCCTCGAAGGTGTCCCGGTTCAGCAGGCCGGTCAGGGTGTCCCGGGTTGCGCGCTGGTGCAGGGCAGCGGTGATATGGGCATGCTCCTGGCGGGATGCCAGCAGCAGCACGGGGA
>JBBSTP010000043.1:0-12684 GCA_038235795.1 Lysobacterales bacterium
GCCTGCGCAGGGGTTGCGGCGGCGGGTTTGCCGACGCGGGTCGGTGCAGCCGGCTGGCTGCCCTACGGCCCGGCCGAGGTGCGCGTGCTGCAGCCGCGCAGCTCGGACAGTTTTGCGCGGGCGGTGGCCGAGTTTCTGCCAGCGCCGCCGGCGGGCGGCGCACTCGAGGTGCCTGGCTACAAGCGGATCGGGCCGGCACCAGTTGAGACAATGACTGGCCCGTCAACGCGTTCCGCTCTTAGCACCAAGCCACCCACGGCCTACACGCTGACTGCCGAGCGAAGCGGCGTGCCGGCCTGGCTTCTATTCGGCGTGGCGATGCAGGAGTCGCGTCTCGCCCTTGGCCGCGAAACCATTCCCTATCCGTGGACGCTGTGCGTTCGCGGTGCTGGCGAACGCTACGCCAGCTACGAAGACACCCTGGCGCGACTGAAGCGCCTGGTTGGTGCCGGCATCACGAACGTCGATTGCGGCGCCATGCAGGTCAACTGGCATTGGCATCAGGACAAGCTGCGCAGCTTCGAGCTCGCGCTTGATCCTTATCCGAATTTGGCTGTGGGCGCGCGCATCCTGCGCGGCCACTTCGCCGACACCGGCAATTGGTTCAGCGCGGTCGGGCTTTATCACACTGGCTCGGTGGCGCTGTATGAGCAACGTTCGCGTGCACGGCGCTACGCCAGTGGCGTGTTCGCTCGGCTGCACCGCTTGGGCGTCGATGTGCCCCGCGCGTGGTCTGCTCCGATCGGAGACCGCAATGCGTGAACGCCGCTTCATCGTGCAATCTGCAGTTACCAGCCTTAGGTCGAGCGCGCTGCTCTCAGTCGCGCTCGTCTGCACCGCCGCCACGACCGCGACTCAGCCCGACCAGCCGATTGAGTTGACCGTGATTCATGACAGCGGCCATGCGATACCGCTTGCCCCCTACCTTAGCTACCTCACGGCCGGCAGCGGCCAGCCTGGCGTGCTGCCGGACTTCCAGTTTCCGATCCTCGCCCGCATCACCGCAGGCGTGCTGACAAAAGAAGACATCGCTGTTTTCGAAGCCCGATGGCTGACCCAGCCGATGTTTGTGTTGGGCGCCGATCAGGCTTCCGCGCTCTGGCTCAGGCACAACCACGCACGTTTGAGTGGGATGGGCGCCTGGGGCGTCGTGATTGCCGCGCCTGATAAGGCATCGTTCAAAGCCTTGCAGCAATTTGCTGATGGCATTCCGCTCGCACCGTCGCAAGGTACCTGGCTTGAGGAACGACTCGCCGAGGCCGGCGTGAATGCGTATCCGGTACTGATCGGCACCGATGGCCGCGCTCGCCAGATCCTGAGTGACGACATGAGCAACGTTGGAGGCCGGCCGTGAAGGGGCATGCCGTTCTCGAAGCACTGTTGCGGCCTCCTGTCGAGCTGTGGAGCGTCGCGACTGCGTGGGCTGTCGCTGCGGTGGCGCTGCTCGCGCCCTGGTCGCTCATGATGCCGCCGCTGCTCGGATCGGTCGCTGCGGCAATTGCGGGGCTGTTCGGCGCCGTCCGGCTGGCGCAGGCCTTGCGCATCATTCGCTACCAAAAAGGTCTCAAGTTCTCGCGCGTCACACGCGTGGCGCCGCACAAGCTGCCGGTGCAACCTGATCTGTTGTACCTGGGTGAGGGCTTCGAGTGGACCCAGCAGCACACCCAGCGCAAGCGCGACGCGCAGCGCAAGGACGCGCAGGAGTTCGTGCGGCCAAGCCGGCGCGAACTGGCGCTCGGACGTCTCGGTGAACGACTGTCCGGACCGATGCAACGCCTGCTGCTCCTTGGCGGACCGCTCAATCCGCTGCTGCCTTACGTGGATCTTGGCGGCACCCCGATCCTGCACGGCACGGGTTGTCTGGAAGAGGCACCAGTCAGCCTGCGCCAGTCCGCGCGCACCGGCCACCTGCTGGTCAAGGGCACCACCCGGGTCGGTAAAACGCGCTTCCTCGAAATGCTGGCGACCCAGGACATCCATGCCGGTCACGTCACGATCGTGATCGATCCGAAAGGCGATGCCGACCTGATGCTGCGGTTGTACGCCGAGGCCGAACGCGCGGGACGGCTCGATCAGTTCTACCTGTTTCACCTCGGCTATCCGGACATCAGCGCGCGCTACAACGGCATCGGCAACTTCTCGCGCATCACCGAGGTGGCCGCGCGCGCGACCAACGCGCTGCCGTCGGCCGGCAACTCGGCCGCGTTCAAGGAGTTCTCCTGGCGCTTCACCAACATCGTGGCGCAGGCGCAGGTGGCGCTCGGACGCATTCCGACCTACGACACCCTGCTGCGCGACGTGACCGGCATCGACCCACTGTTCATGGACTACGCGCAGATGGTGTTCCACGTGCAGGCTGCGAAAGGCAGGCACGTGGACTACCGGGAGCGCCTGGAAACGCTCGAGTCGCAGGTGCTGGCCAAGAAGGCGCCGGTGCCGCGCAGCCTGTCCGATCGCAGTGCCGACCTGGTCGCGATGTTCCTGTTGATCCGGGAGTCCCGGATCGAGGACAAGGTGCTGACCGGCATGGCCGCTGCCGTGAGCTACGAGCGCTCCTTCTACGAAAAAATCGTTGCCTCGCTCGGGCCCTTCCTGGAGAAGCTGACTTCGGGCGCCGTCGGCAAGTTGATCAGCCCCGACTACTTCGATCCAGACGACGACCGGCCGATCTTCGACTGGATGACTGTGATCCGGCAAGGCGGCATCGTCTACGCAGGCCTGGATGCGTTGTCGGACTCGGTCGTCTCTTCGGCGGTCGGCAACTCCATGCTGGCCGACCTGGTGTCGGTCGGCGGCAAGCTCTACAAGAGCGGTGTCGATCCGCACCGGGAGGACGGCAAGCTGGTGCTGCCGACGGTGTGCTGCCACTTCGACGAGGTCAACGAAATCTGCGGGCCCGAGTTCGTGCCGATGGTCAACAAGCTGGGCGGATCCGGGTTTCGGATCACGGCTTACACGCAGTCGATTTTTGACCTGGAGGCCAAGGTTGGCGACAAGGCCAAGGCGGGCCAGATCCTGGACAACTTCAATCACCTGGTGATGTTCCGGGTGCGCTCGACCGCGACTGCAAAGCTGCTGGCCGATCAGGTGCCGGAAGTCGACGTGCTGCACCTGACGCCGATGTCCGGGGTCACGGATACCGCCGCGCAGGGCACAGGTGTGGACTTCACGAGTCGCAACGACGACATCGTGACCACCACCAAGGTGCCGATGATCGAAGCGGCGGACATTCTCGAGCTGCCGCAGGGGCAGGCCTTCGCGCTGCTCGAAGGCAACCGGCGCTTCAAGATTCGGGTGCCGCTGCCGGATACGACGGGTGACCCGTTCGTGCCCGAGTCGCTGCGCAAGGTCGCGCTGGACATGAAGCAGCGCTACCGCACGAGCGAGAAGTGGGCGGCACAGACCGACTGGCTCGGACTCCATCCGCTGGGCGGGAATGCATCCGGCCTGATCGACACCACGCTCGCAGCGGCGCCCACCAGCGCCGAGGCAGACGATGACCTCGAGCGTGAAGCGTCGGACCACGACGACGCGACACTG
The DNA here is from genome assembly GCA_038235795.1 of Lysobacterales bacterium. Lineage (GTDB taxonomy): Bacteria > Pseudomonadota > Gammaproteobacteria > Xanthomonadales > Xanthomonadaceae > Thermomonas. Next base: position 3,541 of record JBBSTP010000043.1, read on the forward strand.
GCCGACACCGCGGTGCTCGGCAACGTGATGGGGCACAGCTTGTGAGCACCCTTGCCGCTCACGCGCCAATCCGGCCGCATACGCGCGGGCCGCTCGAACTGGTGGTCGAGATCGTGCTCGGCCTGATGTTCGTCGCGCTGTTCGCCTGGTTCATCGGCCTTGCGATCGAGATCGGCGGCAGCTTCACGATCTGGAAGCACAAAGGGGTTGCGCACGCGCAGACGCTGGTGCAGCAGGACCTGCGTTACATCGCAGCAGCGCCGCGCAGCCTGCTGATCGAGGACACCGTCGGCTTCTCACAGCAGTTGCTCGATTGGGTCGAGGCGCCCTACCGGCGCCTGGGGGTCATCAACTGGTACTTGCGTCATCACGACCACAACGGTGCTGCGACCCCGCCTGTGGCCAACGCTGGCGCCGGCATCGAGCAACTGTCGCGCGGGCTGGGCCGCGCAACGACGGCCGTCAGCGGCACGTTAAGCCGCTGGCTGGTGCTGTCGATGTTTGTCGCCCAGGACGTGCTGCTCAGGCTTTCCGTGGCGCTGTTCGCGCTGCCCGCGTTCGTGCTCGCTTGCTTGGTCGGAACGGTCGATGGTCTGGTGCGGCGCGATCTCCGGCGCTGGGGCGGTGGTCGCGAAAGCTCGTTCGTCTATCACCACGCCAAGCGCTACACGGTCTGGTCGTTGACCGGTGGCTTCGCGCTCTATTTGAGTTGGCCGTTTGGCGGCTTCAATCCCGCCTACATGGTGCTGGTGTTCACCGTGCTGGTGGCTGCGACCTTGTCGACCACCGTCGCGGCCTTCAAGAAATACGTCTGACTGCAGGAGCAACGCATGCGCACGCCCTCTTTGTTCCCACAGACTGCGCCGCGCCGTTTGGGTGCAACGACGCCGGGCGCCCGCGCGCGCCGCGCCTGGCTGCTCGCGCTGTTGGCCAGCGCGGCCGCAGTCGCCCATGCCGACGACGAGACCGAGCGCGAAATGCTCGCGCGGATTGCAGCCGAGTTGCAGCAGGTGCAGGCGATGGTGACCGAAGCCGCGCGCAGTGCGCCACCGACAGCACGCATCAAGTTTCGCTACGACTGGCTGCAGCGCGACCTACAGATGCTGCGCGACGGCGTGCAGCAGCACGTGGATGCGCCGCGCCAGCCACGCCTGGTGCCGCCGCTGCGCGGCGACTACCGGAACTGAAATCGAGCGAATGGCACACGCCCGCATGAACAGCGAAATGGCAACCGGCTTCACGGCCGGCTCAGGGGTCGATCCGCAGCTGATCAAGGTCATGGTGATGACCATCGCCAGCGGCGTGATCCTGCTGGTGTTCGCCTGGTTCGTGTTGCAGCTGATGGTTGCCTACAAAGACGAACGCCTCAAGGCTGCGGAGGCTTTCTGGGGGGCGCTGAAGGCAACGGTCATCTTGATCGTGCTGTTCACTTTCCTCGCCCTGCTTTGAACAAGCGCAGCCAAATTTACTTCGAAGGAGTTTGCAAATGAATCAGCGTCTCGAACACTTGCGGGCCTGGGCCCGGCGCGCCGATCGCGGCGCGCGGACTTTGATGTTGGCACCGGCGGTCATGCTTTTGAGCAGTGCGGCCTGGGCCGAACTGCCAACCATGCCAACGCCGTCCGGTGGCGGCATCGGCGGCGCCACGCCCGCCCAGGGCGACTGGCTCGGCACGATGGGCGCGTGGTTCAAAGCAGGCATCACGATCCTCGCGCTGATCCTGGTCGCGCTGGGTTTCATCTACGTGATCATGGGCGCACTGGGCAAATGGCGCGCGTACTCGATGGGCCGGGCCGAGATGGCCGACCTGAAGGAGTACTTCATCATGGGTTCGGTGCTGGCGGTGTTCCTGGTGCTGATCGCCACCTACGCACTGTCCACGCTAACCTGACGCGCGGCGTTGGCAACCGATCTTCGCGACAGCCCCAAGCATGGACCCGCAACACGGCCTGGCCGACGCATCGGAATCGGCGCGTGCCCGAGCGCCGGTGACCGATCGTGTGAACGTCGAGCCCTCGATCCTGAACGGTATGACGTTTACCGAGGCGAAGGTCATTGCCGGCTTGTCGCTCGCACTGTTTTTTGCGATCGGGGGGCTGATTTTTGCGGTGACGCGGGTCTGGCAGGCGCTGTTGTTGTTGGCGGTGTTCGGGCCGGCCACGGTGCTGTGGTTCAGTTCGACCTACTTGCAGCGCATCAAGCGCGGTCGACCCGATGGCTACTACTCGCAGGCGATTCACCTGTGGCTGTCCGAGCACAGCCTGGCCAAGCCGCAATTCATCCGGCATCACGGGCACTGGGATCTGGGGCGCACGCTCGACTTCTCGCTGGTGAGTCCGTTTCGACCGTCGGCGGACGATGCCGATCACAGCGGCACCTCGCAACACTGAGTCGCAATGAACGGTTCTGACCAATACATTGACGCACTGGCATCCGAGCGCCGGCACAACGGCTTCCTGCGCTGGCTGATCGTCGGCGTCATGGCGTTCGGCGCAATCGGCCTATGGTTCACGAACCAGCTGCCCAAGAACATCGATCTGCACATCGCGCCGGACATCAAGGCCGGCGACACGGTGCGAGTCGTGGGGGGCGAGTCGCAGGTGCCTCCGGTCAACGTCTACGGCTTCGCCTACTACATCTGGCAGCAGATCAACCGGTGGCAGGCCGATGGCTCCAAGGACTACGGCCAGCAGATCTACACCTTCCAGAGCTACCTCACGCCGGGCTGCCAGGCGCAGCTGACCGCCGACATGGACAACCGTTACAAGGCCGGCGAGCTGCGCCTGCGTACGCGGCATATCTCGGAGATTCCCGGGTTCGCGTTCGCGAGCAACCGCGTGATCGCCGACGGCACCACAGCCTGGACCGTGCTGCTGGACATGCAGGTGATGGAGAGCTATCGCGGCCAGCCCGTCAAGGACACGTTCGTGCGTTATCCGCTGCGCGTGGTGCGCTTCGACGTCGACCGGGAGCGCAACCCGTGGCGGCTCGCGCTCGATTGCTACGGGTCGCTGCGTCCTGAGCGGCTCGATGAGAACGAGTTGCGCGCTGCACGCGCCAAGACCGTGGCACCCACCGGGCGGCCGTTGCCGAGTGGGATCGAGCCGTCCGCGCTGCCAAGCGCTGCTCCGCTCGGCCCAAACGACACCGGACCACTGCAGCCGCAACCTTGATGGAGCCACTCATGCATCGCCTGCCAACCACCCTCCGGGTCGCCGCCGTCGCTCTTGTTGCCTGCGCTCTGACCGGTGCGGAGGCGCTCGCGCAGGAAGTGCGCAACCTGAACCTCTCGAACGTGCCGCCGGACCTGATCCGTGACGACGCGCCGCCGAGCCCGTCGCTCGCGCCAGGCAACGGGGGTGCAGCGCGCCAGGCAAACCCGGCGCCGGTGGATCTTGGGGAAAGGCCCGTCGCCTATCAGCCGATGCCTGATGCCTCGTCGGCGACCGGACCGGCGATGACCCCGGCCCGCCGCGCCGCACAGGCTGCGCAGACTGCACAGGGCGCCCGCGTTGGCAATGTGCGCCGCGTCAATCCAGCGGGTTCGGGCGCCGGTGCCGAGCGCGCAGTGTTCACCCGCGAGCCGATCCGGGTGGCGCTGCCGGTCGGACGTGAGCGGCTCATCACGCTGCCGGCACCGGCGGCGCTGCACGTGCCCGAGGACATCGAATCGGTGATGCGGCTCGAAGTGATCGACCGCACCATCTACGCCCGTGCGCTGGTGCCGTTCACCCCGCTGCGCATCGTGGCCCAACTGATCGATTCGGGTCAGCAGGTGCCACTCGACCTGGAGGCTTCGACGGCCACTGCTGGTGCAACCAGCGAGCTGGAGGTATCGGTCGTCGATCCGGTTGTCACGTCTTCAGCCGCGCCGACCAGCTCGCTGACAGCGGGAACCGAGGGCGACGTCACCGGCAAGGACAAGGATGCCGACATGGTGGAGTTGACCCGCCATGCGGCGCGCCAGCTGTATGCGCCGCGGCGGCTGGCCTGGGGGACGCCCAATGTGCATCAGGTCGCCCTTGAGACGGCGCCGGTCACCGCCTTGATGCGCGGCGTCGACGTGGAAACCGTGCCGCTCGGGCAATGGAAGTCGGGCTCGCTCTACGTCACGGCGCTGCGCGTGACCAACCGCTCGCGCTTGCCCGTGGAGCTGCCGCTCGACAACCTGCGCGGACGCTGGCTTGCGGCAACCGCGCAACACGGCCGGCTCGGTCCGCGCGGGTCGGAGATTGACACCACCGCGATCTACCTGGTCTGTGACCGGTCGTTCGAGGCCTGCCACTAAGCCGAGGAACCCGCCATGGCCGCCAAAAGCAACAAGATCGTTCCCCTGCTGGCGTTCGCCCTGCTCGCGATCGTCGGCACCATCCTGTTCCAGCAGTTCTTTGGGTCGTCGCAGCCCAAGCCGGGAGCACCGCTCAAGGAAGTGCCATCGGCCATCCCGAAAACCACCAAGGGTGCCGATGCCGACACCGCCGAGGAAACCCTGAAACAGGTCGCAGCAAGTAACAAGCTGCTCAGGGATCGGATCGAACTCGTCATCGACGACAACAAAAAGCTGAACGAGCAGAACGCGCGACTATCGCGCTCGCGCGGTTCAGGCGCCGATCCGGCCCAGGGCACCGGCGGCCAGAGCCCTGGCAACCAAGGCGCGGTAAGCACACGACGACCGCCCGGCACGACCACTGCCACAACCACCGCTGCGACTGACTCGCCGTCGACTACTGATGTGTTCACTGGAGCGATTTCAAGCGCGACAGATGCAGTGGAGAAGTTGATCGATGCCAGCCCGTTCCAGAAGGAGAAGGACGCGGCCCGTCGAAAGGACGCACAGGATCAGGCAGCAACCGCGGCATCGATTCCCGATGGCGTCGTGCGCTACAAGCTGCTGCCGCCGATGGGCTATACGGCGCAGACCACCAAGGGCGGTCCGGGCAATCCTGGCAATGCATCCGGTGCGCCAATCACACGCTTTGTGCGCACAACTCACGTCGAGAACGACTCAGCCAATATGGGCGCCGGTACGGGCCCGGCAGCGCACGCCGCGCAGCAGGCGGCGGCCAAGCCACAGAGCGTTCCCTACTTCACGATCCCCGAGAACGCGACGCTGGCCGGCGTGACCTCGATGTCCAGCTTGATCGGCCGGGTGCCGGTCGACGGACGGGTCACCGATCCGATGCAGTTCAAGGCAATCGTCGGGCGCGACAACCTTGCAGCCAACGGCTTCGAGATGCCGGATGACCTGGCCGGCATGATCGTGACCGGCATCGCGATCGGCGACATGGCACTGTCCTGTTCGGAGGGCAAGGTGCGCAGCATCACGTTCGTCTTCAATGACGGCTCGATTCGCACGGTTTCGACCCGGCGCGGCCGTGGCCAAGTCGGCGGCGGCTCGGCTGGCGCTGGCAGCACGATCTCAGGGGTCGGCCAGGACCTGGGCTACATCTCCGACGAGCACGGCAACCCGTGCATCCCGGGCAAGTTCGTCACCAACGCCGCGAGCTACCTGACCGACATCGTCGCCGCCAAGAGCCTCGGCGTCGCGGCCAAGGCTTACTCCGAAGCCGAGCGCACGGTCAGCACCAATCTGGTCGGCGGCTACACGTCGTCCGTCACCGGCAGCCAGAACCGTTTCGCGCTCGGCGCGGCGGCGTCGGGCGCGGCCGACGAACTCTCCAGCTGGCTGCTCGCGCGCCTGAAGAACAGCTTTGACGCCGTGGTCACGCCCTCGGGCCAGCGGTTGGTGGTGCATCTGGATCAGGAGATCCAGCTCGATAAGGCCCCCAACGCCAGAAAACTCGTCTACCGCACGCAAGGCGACCCCCAAGTCGCAAGAGGAGCACGTTATGGGCTTGAATGATCGCTTGACCCACCGAGTGCGCGCCTGTGCGGCATGGCCGCCCTTAGTCACCCTCGCTGCCTGTATGGCTGGCCTGGCAGGCTGCTCGGTGATTGCGAACCGCGAGTCACCACTCGACGACGTGACGCGCGGCAGCCCGACCGTGGTGGACCTCTACCGCAGCAAGACCGGCAGCGCCGCAGGCATCGCGAGCGGCGGCGACAACATCATTCAACCCAAGCTGCGCAAGCAGCAGGACTCGCCCAGGCAACTGCTGCGTACTCAGGCCGGTGCGCGCCCGGTCGCCGACGGGGACGGCGACACCCGGCGCTACTGGTCGGCGCTGGAGCCGATGCGCCAGCGCTTCGCGCGCGTACCCAATCCCGATCTGGTGATGGTGGTCTATCCGCACTTGGCCCGCGGCCAGTATCCGGTGCCGGGCTATGTCACCGTGTTCCCGATGTACGAGCAGGCCCAGTACGCATTGCCGGGCGAGGTCGCTGACGACCTGCTCGACGGTCGTGCGCTGCACTCGCGTGAGGGCCGCTGACATGGCGCTGCTCAATGACCTGTTCGGCCTGAAGCTGGGCCTGGCACCGGCTGGCGCTGGCAAAACACCCGGCGACTCGACCTCGCGCCAGCATCCGACGAATGCGAACCCGGTCCGGCGTCCCGAGTCGATCGCACAGCGCCGCCGTCTTGCCATGCGGCCGCCCTCGTTCACCGACATGCTCCCATACGTGCGCTATCGCGAGGACGAGCAAGTGTTTGTGCTCAAGGATGGTTCCACGCTGGGAGCTTTGTTCGAGTTGGGCGCGATACCGACCGAAGCGCAGCCCATGAGCTATCTGGTGGACCGGGCCAACAAGGTGCAGGAGGTGCTGCAGGCGATTCCCGAGCGCGACGGGTCGCCTTGGGTGGTCCAGTTCTTCCTGAACGATGACCGCAACATCGACGGGCTGAACGAGCAGCTGCGCGACTACATCGCAACGCAGCACGCGGCGTATCCAGAGCGCGCGAAGGCGATCCTCGAATCGCCCTACACCCACGCGGTGCTGGACTCGTTTCGGGAGCACCTGGCGCTGGTATCGCGGCCGGAAGGACTGTTCGTCGACACCGAGGTCACCGGCCAGACCTGGCGCGGCCAGCTGCGGCGGGTGCGCTGCTGCATCTACCGGCGCTTCGGCAACCTCAGCGACGACCCAACACCGGCCAACGTCCAGATGGAATCGATGGCGGTGTCGCTCGAAGCGACATTGGCCGAAGCTGGCGTCAGCGTCCGGCGCTGCCACGGCCGCGACCTGTACGAGTGGCTGCTGCCGTTCTTCAACCGCAAGGTGCCGTGGGCGGAGACCGCTGCCGACCTGCTGCGCCAGGCGCCCTACCCCGGTGACGCGCCGCCCGTCGGCGACCTGGAAAGCGCAGGCCAGACCTCGGCCCCGATCATGGGTTGGGATCTGGCCGATCTGCTCAATCTGACGCCGCCCAAGAGCGACCTGGACGCCGGCTTGTTCGAGTTCGACGGCATGCCGGTCAAGGCGTTGACTCTGCAGAGCCTGCGCAAGCAGCCGGGAATCGGCCATTTCTCAGCCGAGTTGCAAAACGGCAAGGATCGCTACGCGCGCTTCGACCGGCTGCCGGCCGGCTGCATGCTCTCGATCTCCATCACGGTGGAGTCGCAGCACAAGCTGGAGCGCCACATCGAGCACGTGCGCGACGCCTCGCGCGCCAAGACCGCCGCCGCCTACGAGACGCACAAGGAATGCGAGATGGTGCTGGCCCGCATGATCGATGGCGACCGGCTCTATCCGATGATGATGACGCTCTACATCACCGGCGGCAATCACGCCGAGATCGACGCTGCGATCTCCGAGACCAATGCGCTGCTGGTGCCGACCGGGCTGCGCTTCATCGATCCCAAGCAGGATCTGGTGCCGCTCGACGCGTTCATGCGCGGCTTGCCATTCAACTTTGATCCGGCGTTTGACAACCGCAGCATGCGGCGCGGCCGCCTGACGTTTGCCAGCCAGATCGCGGCACTGCTGCCGGTCTATGGCCGCGCCCGCGGCACGCGCCACCCCGGCATGTGGTTCTGGAATCGGGGCGGAGAACCCCTGTGGCTCGACCCCTTGAACAAGCGCGATCGCAAGAAGAACGCGCACTTGCTCGCGCTCGGGCCGACCGGCGCGGGCAAGTCGGCCACGCTCAACTATATGGCGATGCTGACGATGGCCGTGCATCGCCCACGCCTGGTGATCGCGGACGCGGGTCGCTCGTTTCAGTTGCTGCTGGAATATTTCAGCAAGCACGGCCTGACCACACACAGCGTCACGCTGACCAGCAACGCGGATGTGTCGTTGCCGCCGTTCTTCCACGCCTGCCGGCTGCTGCAGGACCCGGACGTGATGGAGTCCTATCACGCCGCGGAGCAACAGGCCAGGAGCAACGCCGGCGTGGTCGATGACGAGCACATGGACGACTTGCTGGCCAATGCGCCCACGCTGGTGGATCTAGATTTGCCGAAGGCCCCAACTACTGCTGGTGCCACACCCGCCGATGCGTCGGTCGAAGACGACGACGACGAGGAAGAAGAAAAACGCGACCTGCTCGGCGAGATGCTGATCGCCGCGATCATGATGATCACGGGCGGCGAGAACAGCGAAGTCGAGCGCATGTCGCGCGCAGACCGGTATCTGGTTTCGCGCGCCATCATCCGGTCGGCCGTCAAGGCCCGCGACGCGGGCAAGGCGCACCCGCTGACGCAGGACATCGCGATCGAGCTGATGTCGATGCAGGCCGACCTCACGCTGTCGGTCAATCGCCGCGCCCGCGCCGAGGAAATGGGCCAGTCAATGATGAGCTTCACGCAAGGCCTGCGCGGCAAGCTGTTCAACCGGCCGGGCATGGACTGGCCGGACGTGGACGTGACGTTGGTCGAGATGGGCACGCTCACCAAGGACGGCTACAACGACGCGCTGGCAGTCGCCTATACCAGCCTGATCGACTCGGTGCAGTCGCGCGGCGAGCGCGCGCAGCACGAGGATCGGCCGCTGGTGTTCCTGACCGACGAAGGCCACCTGATCACGACCAACGATCTGTTGGGGCCCAAGCTTGCCAAGGGCACCAAGATGTGGCGCAAGCTGAACATGTGGTTCTGGCTGGCGACCCAGAACCTGAAGGATTTCCCCGATTCGATGGACCGCGTGCTGTCGATGTGCGAGTACTGGATGCTGCTGACCATGGACAAGGACGAGATCGAGCAGGTCTCGCGCTTTCGGTCGCTCACCCCGGAGCAGCGCCAC
>JBBSTP010000044.1:0-12544 GCA_038235795.1 Lysobacterales bacterium
CGCTGTCGTAGCTGTGGCCAAAGGTCAGCCCGGCCGCATTGAAGCGGCTGGCGCCGTAGCGGATCAGGTCGATGATCGTCTGCAATTCCTGGGACATGACGGGTCGTTCGCGGGGCGTGGCGCCAGACCGCGCAGTATAGCGGCGGCGGGCCGCTATCATGGCCCATCGGCAGCGTCGCCTTATATCGCCCCCTTATTGCCCATGCCCATGTCGATACGCGCGTCCGTCCTGTTGATCGTGATTGCGCTGGCCGCCGCCGGTGGGCTGTGGTCTGCACACAGGCTGCTGGGCGCACCCACATCCGTCGCAACAGTCGAGCCGTCGCTGCCCGCCGTCGCCAGCATGACCCTGCTGCCAACGCCACGCGGATTGCCGGAATTCACGTTGCAGCAGTCCGATGGCACGCCATTGACCAACCAGGAACTGCACGGCCACTGGACCCTGGTCTTCCTCGGCTTCACCCATTGTCCGGACGTGTGCCCGACCACGCTGGCGCAGCTGGCGGGCGCGCAAAAGCAGTGGTCGCGGTTGCCCGAAGCCACGCGCCCGCGCGTGCTGTTCATCTCCGCCGACCCCGATCGCGACACGCCGAAGATCACTGGCGACTACGCGCACGCCTTCCATCCCGATTCACTGGCCGCCACTGCAGCAGCGCCGCAGCTTGAAGCGTTCGCTCGCTCGCTGTCTCTGGTGTTCATGAAAGTTGCCGGGCCCGGCGGACGCGACGACGACTACAGCATCGACCATAGCGCCAGCATGATCGTGCTTGACCCGCAGGCGCGGATGGCCGGGGTGATCGTGCCGCCGTTCGATCCGAAGGCGATAGCGGCCGACATGCTGGCGCTCGACAAGGCCACACGATGAGCCCACTCACCGCACTCACTTATGTAATTCCGCACCGGCTGCTGTCCTCGCTGGCGCGGGCATTGGCGTTTTCACGCAGTCCGGCACTTAGCCGCTGGCTGATCGACACCGTGACACGCAAGTTCGGCGTCGACCTGTCCGAAGCCGCCGAACCCGACCCGCGTGCCTACCCGACATTCAATGCGTTCTTCACTCGCGCGCTGAAACCCGGCGCACGCGTGGCCGACACCGACCCGGCCGCGCTGCTGATGCCGGCCGACGGACGCATCAGTCAATGCGGGCCGATTGTCGAAGGGCGCATCTTCCAGGCCAAGGGCCAGTCCTACACCGCCGCCGAGTTGCTGGGCGATGACGCTGCGGCGGCGTCTTTCACTGATGGGCTGTTCGCCACCGTCTACCTGTCGCCGCGCGACTACCACCGCGTGCACATGGCTTGGGCCGGCACCCTGCGCGAGACCGTGCACGTGCCCGGGCGATTGTTTTCGGTCGGGCCGGACGCGGTGCGTTCGGTCCCGCGCCTGTTTGCCCGCAACGAACGCCTGGTGTGTCATTTCGACACCGAGTTCGGGCCGATGGCGCAGGTGATGGTCGGCGCCCTGCTGGTCTCAGGCGTGGAAACCGTATGGAGCGGCGTCGAGATCCCGCGCTATGGCGATCGCATCACCACCAAGGACTATCGCGGCCAGGGCATCACCCTGGATCGTTTCGACGAAATGGCCCGCTTCAATTACGGCAGCACGGTAATCGTGCTGTTGCCGAAGGGCGTCGCCACACTCGGCCCACAACTGGCAGCGGAAATGCCCGTGCGGCTGGGACAACGGCTGGCGACGCGCTCGAAAGCGCGCACATAGGCGCGAACGCCATGTCCTGACGTCCGATTCCGCCGGATCGCACGTCCGCGACCGGCGAAGGGGTACGGTTCCGGCGATCCGGACGACCGTGTGCATCCGAAGCTGCAACCTGATCGCATCACCCCCCCGAACTGGAGACGATGCGATGTGGAGATGGCTGTGGAAATGGATCAGAGCCTTGGGCCGCGTTGGCGCCAAGTCGATCTTCACGCTGCTCGCGCTGGCCGTAGCCATCTATGCGTTCAGCTTCCTGTACCGCCCGTTCGAGGCCGGTAACCCTTTCGCGGCGCAATTCGCGATCTCGGGCGTGGACGTGCCGCTGCATTTTTTCTTCGGTGGACTGGCTCTGGCGTTGGCGCCGGTGCAACTCAGCGCTTGGGTGCGTCGACGTGTCCCGGCATTGCATCGTTTGGCTGGCTGGCTATACGTCGCATCCGTGCTGATTGGTTGCATTGCGGCATTCTCGCTGGCACTTAGCGCCCAAGGCGGCGCTCCGAGCCGCGTCTCATTCATCCTGATGGCGCTGCTTTGGCCATTTTTGACCCTGATCGGTATCCAGCGTGCCATCGTCGGTGACGTTGCCGGCCATCGCCGCTGGATGTGCCGCAGCGTCGCCATGACCTACTCGGCAGTCACCCTGCGCCTGGTCATTGGTATCGGCGACGGCGCCCTGCAGCTGCCCTTCATCCCGGTCTACATCGCTGCGGCTTGGTCCTGCTGGACGGTCAATCTTGCGGTATGCGAACTGATGCTGCGGTGGCCCGCGATCCGTGCGAGCCGCAGCACACCACCACTAGCGGGCGTGGATTCGGTCGCGAGCTGACGCGCCGGGTCAGGCCCCTGCCAAAGCACCTGCGTGTTGCTGGCGATAGGCTCTGGGTGTTTGCCCAACCTGACGCTTGAACGCCGCATTGAAGGTCGATTTCGAGGTGAAGCCGCAGGCGTAGGCAATCTCGAGAATGGTGCGCCGGTCATGGTGGTCGGCGAAGCAGGCGCGCGCAGCATCGATCCGGTGACGATTGATGTACTCCCAGAAATTGCCGCCCAGACGACGGTTGATCACCGCCGACACCAGGTACTCGGGATAGCCACTGCGCTTGGCGACCTGACCGATTGTCAGCGCCGGCTCCCGGTATAACGCTTCACCTGCCATCAGCTGCGACAGCCGCGACTCGACGGCCGGGAAGCGAGCGTCATCGTCGCTGGCCTCGCCACTACCAGTGCCATCTGTCGCGTCATCCACGCGTAATTCGCCTCCCTGCCCAAGCGGCACGTCGACCACTGGCGGCTGACCAAGGCTGAACCAACCGACTACGCACACCCAGGCCGCCACGGCGCCGTAGATCAGGTAATAGTCCACGTGTGGAATTCGCAGCAATTGCTGTGCCCCCGCGATGCACCAGATGACGATCTGTGCGACCGCCATTGTGACGATCCAGCGCAGCGACAAGCGGTCCGGATCCGAGCGCCTTTGCAGCAAACTGCACCGATAGCGGTGCATGCGCACCAACGCCGCGATCACGTACGACAGGCTGTAGGCAAACAGGAATGGGTCAATCCATCGCGCCAAAGGTGGCCACTCGCCGAGCGGCCAGCCCAACCGTTGCAACATGGAAATCGACAGGACGCATGCATAGCCGGCCAAATGCACCACGTCGCGCAAGGCGAAGCCGCGTGCGGTCGTCAGCGCGCGGACATAGAGGTAGAACAAGCTGCCGTACAGGAACGGAAACAACGAGACAAATCGATACGCACCGACAACCTCAGGGCCCGGCGCTGCCAGGTACGTCGCCTTGATCGCCAGGTCCAGGCCCACGATCGCCAGCCACGCCGCCAACAGGCGGTTGGCATGTTGATTGGCCGGTCGCCGCCAAAGCGCGAGCGCCAACAGCACGGCTTGGACCGCGCCGATGGCGTAGACGATCACCCAAAGATTCATTCGTGACGAATCGGGACAGCGGCTAGGTGATCTTGAATCCAGCCTCGCTCACCCCTTGCAGCCCTGCAGGCTGAGCGACTGGCCGGGACGGATCGAATATTTCGGTGCCTTCAACTTGTTGGCCCTGGCGATGTTGCCGATGTCGCATTCAAGTTTGCGGGCGATGCTGCTGAGGGTATCGCCGCGCTGTACCTTGTAGCTCTTCGGCTGCACAGGCCGGACCGGCTTCGGCGGCGGTGGCGCCAGCACGCTCGCGGCTGCCGTCGTAGAACTCATAGGTCCGATTCGCACCAGTGCCGACTGAACGTTGCTGACCGCCAGTTGCCTGGCCAACGCCGCGCGACGCCTGCCGGTGGTGCAGTAACGCTCGTAAAGGGTCGCGATGCGGGCGGTCGCGTTCAAGGCGGTACCGGCTGGCATCGGACTGTCGGCATCCCAGCGCGGATTGAGGTTGCGCAGCGCGCGCATGTAGCCATCACGCGACCCGCTGTTGCCCAGGCAAATGGTCAGCTCGTAGATTGAAGTTGGCTGCGCAAGCCGGATCGTCGCCGGACGCGTGCTGACCCGCGGCCACTGGATGCCGTAGTCGCGCGGATGCAGGTACAGCCACGCCGCGGCGATCACCATCGGCACGTAGTCCTTAGTTTCGGCCGGGAACTGGCCGTAGACATCGGCATCCCAGAAATTGCGCCCACCACTGGAAGCGAAGACGCGTGCGGCGCGGCCTTCGCCACCGTTGTAGGCCGCCAGTGACAATTCGATGCTGTTGTTCAGCCCGCGCATGCGCTCGCCCAGGTAGGCGGCGGCGGCATCGGCCGCCGAGCGCGGATCGTAGCGGGTATCGAAGCCGGTACCGTCATCACCCAGGCCAAATCGCTTGCCGGTTGCCGGCATGAACTGCATCGGCCCCACTGCACCGGCGCGCGAGCCGACATGCACCTTGCCATTGGATTCCTTGGCCATGATTCCGAACAGCAATGCCTCCGGCAGGCCCTGGCGCTTGAATGCCGGCGACATCAGGTGCTGCATGTAGCGGTAGTTCTCGTAGCTGTCCATCAGCGACGGCCGCATGTCGGTCAACCAGCGGCGAATGCCGGCCTGCACCGCCGGGTTGAACTGGACCATTCGCACGAAGCGCTGGCCGTCCTCGCTCAGCAACGCCGCCGCACTAGCTGCGTCGGGGACGTCGGCATCGGCCAGGTCGCCCTCGTCGATCGGGTCCTCGCCATCCTCGCCGTACACCCCATCGCCGGTGGCGGCGGGAGAGGCCTTGAGCAGGCGTTCATAGGTCGCCAGCATCGTTTTCAGCTCGCAACTACGCTGCTTGGCGCAGGCCGCGACGACTGCTTCCATTTCGCCAAGCGCAGACGTGCTCGCCGCGCTGGCCGTGGCTTCGTCTTCCGCCAGCAAGCCATCACGATAGCGTTTTTCGGCCGCGTCCATGCGTTGCTTCAGCGTTGCGATACTGGCTTGGTCGCGACGCGATTGCGCCTGTACCTGGGGGGCGGCGAGCCCGGCGAACAGCGTGGCTGCAAGTGCAACCGGAATAGGGATTGAGCGCAGCGATGAACGAAATGACATGGGGCAGCCGACAGCGTGGGGAACCAGCAGGGTAGCCGGCAGTCGGAAGCCGGGGCAACCCGTCGCACGCAACAGGCGCTTCGCGTCGCACCCGCAGGCACATCCGCATAGAATCCAACGTTCGCATCTCCTCACCGAGGCACCATGGACCAGGCTCCGCTTCCGCCCATCCTTGTCGGCAAGGCCGTCACCACGGAAACCAGTGGTCTGGTCCATCTGCTGCCCAGGTACGGCAACCGGCATGGCCTGGTGGCGGGCGCTACCGGCACCGGCAAGACCGTGACCCTGATGACCCTGGCCGAAGGTTTCTCTCGCATTGGTGTGCCGGTGTTCCTGGCCGACGTGAAGGGCGACGTGGCCGGGCTGGCCGTGCCGGGCACGACGAACGACCGCATCACCCAGCGCATCGAGCAGATGGGCATCACCGACTACCGCAATGAAGCGGCGCCGGTGGTGTTCTGGGACCTGTGGGGCAAGGCCGGGCATCCGGTGCGGACCACGGTCAGCGAGATCGGGCCGACCCTGCTCGGCCGCATGTTGGACCTGAACGACACCCAGAGCGGCGTGCTCGACATCCTGTTCAAGATGGCCGACGACCGCGGACTGCTGCTGCTCGACTTGCACGATTTCCGCGCCCTGCTCGGCCTGGTGGCGGACGAACGCAAGGACATCTCGACCTCCTACGGACTGGTCAGCACGCAGTCGATCGGCGCGATCCAGCGCGCGCTGCTGCGGCTGGAAGCCGAAGGCGCCGAGATGTTCTTCGGCGAACCGGCGCTGGAACTGGCCGACCTGATGAGCACCACCACCGATGGCCGCGGCGTGGTGAATATCCTCGCTGCCGACCAGCTGATCCTGAAGCCGAAGCTCTACTCCAGCTTCCTGCTGTGGCTGCTGTCGGAGCTGTTCGAGACGCTGCCGGAAGTCGGCGACATGGACAAGCCCAAGCTCGTCTTCGTGTTCGACGAGGCGCACCTGCTGTTCGACGACGCGCCGCCCGCGTTGCGCCAGCGCATCGAGCAGGTGGTCCGGATCATCCGATCCAAGGGTGTCGGCGTGTATTTCTGCTCGCAGTTCCCCGACGACGTGCCGGACCAGATCCTCGGGCAACTGGGCAACCGCTTCCAGCACGCGCTGCGTGCGTTCACCCCGCGCGACCAGAAGGCGGTGCGCACCGCCGCCGAGACCTTCGTCGCCAATCCGGCGCTGGACGTGGCGGCCACCATCGGCCAGCTTGGCGTCGGCGAGGCGCTGGTCTCGACCTTGCAGGACAAGGGCGTGCCGATGCCGGTGGAGCGCACCCTGGTCGCCCCGCCGCGTTGCCGGATGGGCGCGATTACCGATGCCGAGCGCGCGCAGGTGCGCGCGGGCAGCCCGGTGGGCGTGCGTTACGACACCCGCATCGACCGCGAATCCGCATCGGAGATGCTGGCGCGCAAGGCCGAGCAGAAAACCGAGCACGCAAATGCACCGCCGGCCAAGACGCGCGAACACGACGACGCGCAGGAAGGCGGTTTCGGGCGCTCGGTCAAGGACGCGGTGTTCGGCACCAAGCGCCGCCAGGGCATGGTCGAGACCATGGCCAAGCAGACCGCGCGCACCGTGGGCAACCAGATTGGCCGGCAGATCTTGCGCGGCGTCATGGGCAGCATCTTTGGCGGCAAACGCTAGGCGGCCCGGCAATGGTTCGGTGGCGACCGCCCGCGCCGGGCAGCACGACGCTGATTACGCCCGCCGGGCATGCGCGACTGAAGGCGGAACTGGATGACCTGTGGCGCGTGCAACGGCCGGAGGTGGTGCGTGCGCTGGCTGCGGCCGCTGCCGAAGGCGACCGTTCCGAAAATGCCGAATATACGTATCGCAAGAAGCAACTGGGCGGCATCGACCGCCGTGTGCGCTACCTCAGTAAGCGGCTGGAGGCGCTGCGTGTGGTGGATGCGCCACCCAGCGATCAGGGCGCCGTGTTCTTCGGCGCACAGGTCACGCTGGAGCGCACGGGCGATGGCATCGAACTGGTGTACCGCATCGTGGGTCCGGACGAGACCGACGCCCGTCTGGGCCATATCAGCATCGATGCGCCTTTGGCGCGGGCCTTGCTGAAGAAGCGCGTGGGCGACGAAGTTCAGGTGGAACTTCCGGCGGGCCCGGAAATCTTCGCGCTCGTGCAGGTTCAATACGACTGAAACGACCCGATTTCGTACCGGCCGCGGAACTGCAGGACGCGCGACGTTGAGACCTCCATATCTGATCGATTGAGCGGTACCGCGACTGCCCGGGGAAATTTCGCCGGGCAGTTGAAGCATCAGCGGGTAACCGCCACCGCGCTGTACTTGCTGGCGAACGAGGCGTACACCCAGCCCAGCACCGCGCCGTAAGCGATGTGCGAGACCATCGTGATCCAGCCGCGCGCCTGCGCGAACCACGGGAACACCGACGTCATGCCGTAGAAATTGACAAAGTAAAGGACCAGTCCAAACACCGCGCCGATCAACACCGCAGAGCCGACGCTGCGGCCCTTGGCGATCAATCCGAAGATCAGCGCCAGGACGATGGACACGACGAAGTGGATCAGCATCGCCACCATCATGATGCCGATGTCGAACGTGGCGGGTGGGG
Organism: Lysobacterales bacterium; assembly: GCA_038235795.1. Classification (GTDB taxonomy): domain Bacteria; phylum Pseudomonadota; class Gammaproteobacteria; order Xanthomonadales; family Xanthomonadaceae; genus Thermomonas. The sequence goes on from JBBSTP010000044.1 coordinate 7,853, forward strand.
GCAACACGCCCTTGCCCATTCCGATGGCGGCGATCATGCGCGGCGGTCCCCACGGGCTGGCGCCTTTGAATACGGCGACCATGATCATCTCCATCATCATGAAGACAGCGGCAGCGATGATAGCGGCCCAGATGGCGGCTTTGACATCGAGCTTCGGTGCAACGGCGATTTGAGTGTTCATGGCTTCTCTCCCATAGATGGACTAGATGGACGGATGGAGCACGATCGGACCTGGTGACTTATGGGGCCCAAGTCCATGTACGGCATTCCCTCACTGGGACCATGACAGCACGGGGTGTGAACCATCGTGAATGCGATCAGGCGCCAGCACGCTCAGATTCCGCCATACCAGTCGTAGCCGCGGTCTTCCCAGAAGCCGCCATTGCCACCCGCCATACCTGCGTAACTATCGACGAGTTCGATGGTGTGCACGTACTTGGGCTGCTTGTAGCCCAGCTTGCGTTCGATGCGCATGCGCAACGGCGCGCCATTGGCGACCGGCAATGGCGCGCCGTTGAGCGCATAGGCGGCGATCGTCTGCGGATGCATCGCGTCGCGCAGGTCCACGCTTTCGTAATAGCGCCCGCCATTGTTGGACAAGTCGTCGAAGCAATGGAACACTGCATAACGCGCCGCCGCTTGTACACCAGCGAGGCCAAGCAGATGCGCCAGCGGCACGCCGGTCCATTGCCCGATCACGCTCCACCCTTCCACGCAGTCGTGGCGGGTAACCTGGGTGCGCGACGGCAACGCGCGCAATGCATCCAGGGCGAACTCGAGCGGCCGCGCGACCAGGCCGCGTATGCGCAACCGGTAGCCGGTGAACCCGTCAGCCTTCAACGTCAGGTAATCAGGTGTCTGCGGATCCGTCGAACCATTGGGACGGAAGGTTGGCGAAATCATGCTGGTCGGGAATTCGCGCACCAGCCGGTCGCCGGACAGGAAGCGCTGCACTTTACGGTTGAGCGGCTCGGCCACACTCAGCACATCGACGAACCCTTCGCTATTCGACAAGGCATCGCAGCCGCCCAGCAAGCCCGCACCCGCACTCGCAACAGCGATCCGCAGGAAACGACGGCGTGGCAACAACAGGCGATCACTCATGGCCAGCCTCTCCGGGTTCGGATGCTTTGTCGGTGCGAATGCGGAAGCGCCCGCTGATCATCGAGCGCATCTCGTTGATCGGGCCGGCGTAGAGCACCATGAGCACATGCACGATGGCGAACAGCACGAACAGGCTCATCGCCACGAAGTGCAGCGTGCGCGCCGACTGGCGACCGCCGACCAGTTCGATGAAGCCGCCCATCACCGGATCCATCTGCGGCGACATCGACAGCCCTGTCAGCACGATCAGCGGGGTCAACCCGAAGATCACGCCTAGGTAGGCGAGCTTCTGCAGCGGGTTGTAACGCGTCGCCTCCTCGCCTACCGGATGCCGGAAGCGAAGGTGGTCGACGATGGACTTGGGGATCCCGCGCCAGTCGCCGCGTTGCATCGCAAGGTCGCGCTGCAGGTGGCGGCTGGCCAGCGACCACAGCAGGTAGGCCGCGCCGTTGATGACCCACAGCCAACCGAAGAAGAAATGCCAACGCCGCCCTGCCGCGAGGTTGCGCGATCCCGGAATCATTGCCCACGAAGGCGCCACGGCGCGCACGCGGACATCGTTGCCATTGTCGGTGGCTCCCAACACGCCGGTGGTGTCGAAGCGTGCCGAACCCACCTGGGTGATGCCGCGCAGCTCCCCATTGCGGGTCACCGCGCTCGCCGATGCCAGCGGAGAATCGAAATGCGAGGCTTCGCCCCAGTACAGCGCCGGGTGCGCGTTGAGGATCTGCAGCCCGCTACCGACCATGGCCAGCATGCAGGCAAGGTTGATCCAGTGCATCAGTCGCAACGGCCAGCGATGGCGCAGCACGGTGCGCCACCGGCCCGGGGCCGACGATGTGACAGCTGGAGCGGGAACGGACGGTGACGTTGCTGACATGCAGGATCCAGGCAGGACAGGCGTTCCGTCACCTTACGCGCAAGGGCGCCCGAATGTTTACGCCTCGCAACGGTTGGGCGGGTAACCCTGACACATCACTCGGCGGCGAAATCGACCTCGCCGTACAGGTCGTGCTCGTCGTTGCCCATGATCCGCACATCGACAAAGTCACCGGTCTGCAGCCCCGCCTCGCGGCCGTCCTGGATCTGCACCAGCCCGTCGATTTCAGGCGCATCCGCCATCGAGCGTGCAATCGCGAGATCGCCATCGATCGCATCGACGATGCAGCGCTGCACGCTGCCAACCTTGGCCGCCAGCCGTGCTTCGCTGATTGCGGCCTGGCGCTGCATGAAGCGCGCCAGACGTTCCTGCTTGATGTCTTCTGCGACCGGGTCCGGCAAGTCGTTGGCCTTGGCGCCGTCCACCGGCGAGTAGGCAAACGCGCCGACGCGGTCGAGTTGCGCTTCGTCAAGGAAGTCCAGCAGCTGCTCGAATTCGTCTTCGGTCTCGCCGGGAAAGCCGACAATAAACGTACTGCGGATGGTGAGTTGCGGGCACATCGCACGCCAGCGCTGGATCCGCTCCAGGGTCTTGTCGACCGCACCCGGGCGCTTCATCAGCTTGAGGATGCGCGGGCTGGCGTGCTGGAACGGGATGTCCAGATACGGCAGCAATCCGCCTGCGCCATGCGGGTTGCGCGCCATCAGCGGGATGATGTCGTCCACGTGCGGATAGGGATACACGTAATGCAGGCGGGTCCACGCGTCGAGCTCGGACAGTCCTTCGCAGAGTGCCTTCATTCGCGTCTGGTAAGACTTGTCGCGCCAGGTGCGTTCGGCGTACTTCACGTCAACACCGTAGGCGCTGGTGTCCTGCGACACCACCAGCAATTCGCGGACCCCGCCGCGGACGAGTTTCTCGGCTTCGCGCAGCACCTCGTCGACCGGCCGGCTGACCAGGTTGCCGCGCATCGACGGGATGATGCAGAAGCTGCAGCGGTGGTTGCAGCCTTCGGAAATCTTCAGGTAGGCATAGTGCTTCGGGGTCAGCTTGAGACCGTAGTCCGGCATCACGTCGACGAATGGATTGTGCTGGGGCGGCAGCGCCAGATGCACCGCATCCATCACGCTCGCGTAGTCCTGCGGACCGCTGATCGACAACACGTCCGGATGCGCTTCGCGGATGATCTCCGCGCGCTTGCCCAGGCAGCCGGTGACGATCACCTTGCCATTCGCGGCCATAGCCTCGCCGATCGCATCCAGCGACTCGGTCACGGCGCTGTCGATAAAACCGCAGGTGTTGACCACCACCACGTCGGCCGCATCGTAGTGCTGCACCAGGTCGTAGCCTTCGACGCGTAACTGGGTGAGGATGCGCTCGGAGTCGACCAGTGCCTTGGGACAGCCCAGGCTGACGAAACCGACTTTCGGGTTTTGCAGGGACATTGCGTTACACAGGACAGGGCGAACCGGGCCGGTGCCGGGCTTTCGCGGGCGCGAAGTATAGCGCCGCCGGCCCGTTTCCCTTCGGGCGTACCATCAAGGCCATGACAAAGGACCTGTGATGGCTGAATGGCAGACATTATTCACGCCGTGCGGCTCGGTGCAGGCATGGCTGGCCCAGCCCGAAGCGGATTCGCGCGGCGGGGTAGTCGTGGTGCAGGAGATCTTCGGCGTGACGGCGCATGTGCGCGATGTTTGCGTGCGTTTGGCCGAAGCCGGGTTCACCGCGCTGGCGCCCGCGTACTTTGACCTGATCAAACCCGACGTGGAACTTCGATACGACCGCGCCGGCTCGAATCGCGGCGTCGCGCTGGTGAACAAGCTCGGGCTCGATTGCGCCGTCGATGTGACCGGGGAAGCCGCCGGAATGCTTCGCAACAAGGGGCTCAATGTCGGCGTTGTCGGTTTTTGCTGGGGCGGCACTGTTGCTTTCCTGGCCAATACACGGCTGGACCTGCCGGCCGTCAGTTACTACGGTGCGCGCAACCTGCCCTTCCTGGATGAACCGGCGGGCGCGCCGTTGATGTTCCATGTCGGTGGCCGCGATCCGCACATCCGGCCGGACGCTGTCGCCGAACATCGCCTGAAACAAGCGCAGGCAGACGTATTCGTCTACGACGGCGCCGACCACGCCTTCAACCGCGACCCGGACCCTCCGTTCGACCCGGATGCCGCCGCACTCGCCTGGCAGCGCACATTGGCGTTCTTCACGGAGCACCTTCAATGAGCCGCTGGCATCTGCACGCGCAACTGGCCGAAGACACGTTCCCCGTGATCGAATTGGCGCTTTGCGAAGTGCGACTGATGGACGACGCCAACCATCCGTGGCTGGTGCTGGTGCCCCGCATCGCGGAGGTGACGGAACTGATCGACCTGGAGGCCGCGCATCGCACGCAACTCACGGCCGAGATCGACGCCGCCTCGCGCGCGCTCAAGGCCCTGTTCAAGCCGGACAAGCTCAATGTCGCCGCACTTGGCAACCTGGTGTCGCAATTGCATGTGCATGTCATCGCCCGCTATACCGGCGACATCGCCTGGCCGCGGCCGGTCTGGGGCGTGGCCAATGCAAGAGCCTATTCTCCCGAGGAATTGAGCAACCGCGTGCACGCATTGCGCAGCGCACTGGGCTGACGGTCCCCGCGAACACGGCCGGAGCATCGCTGCCTGACGCGATTGCTGCCGCGCCTCGCGAGCCACTTGAGCTGC